>JAHJSX010000109.1 GCA_018830205.1 archaeon
CGTGGAGCAGGCTCTTGCCTTCTTCAGTAAGTGTGTCAGGCATGTATGTAGACCAGTACAGGTTGTCAGTGCCGTAGTCTATCCTTGCGTCGTGTGTTTTATGTGTGCTTGGGGATGTTTCAAGCGGGGCAAGGTCAATCTTCGATAGCTTCTTAACCGTAATCGGGTTTGTTGTATCCGATGGGTCTATGGCTACTTTTGCTACTGCAAAGTGGCCTCCGTGGCCCGCTACGTATAGCGTTCCTGAGTATGTAGGTAGTGCTACTGGTGCGGTTGTTGGTGCTGCTGTTGCCGGAGCCGCGGTTTCCTTTGGTCCTGTACAGCCTGCAAGGATAGCAACCGTTAGGAGCACTAGTCCTGCAAACAAAAATGTCTTTCTCATGCTTTTCTCCTCCTATTTTAAGTTTCTTTTTATATACATATAATGAGCTCCAACATATAAACACGATAGCGTTATAGGGGCCAGAACCCACCTTCAATTGTTCCTTTAATTCCACAACCAAGGTATATAAAGTTTCCCATTGTCCCGGGATTGTGCTACTTCTTGACACATGTGTGCACTACTAAAAAAATATCTATATAATGCTAATGTTATGTAGTTCTGAGACAGTAATTATGTACAGGGAAAAACACAGTGTAGTGGTGCTAGGCGGAGGAGTGGCGGGCCTTAGTGCTGGCTACGTTTTATCCGGTGCCGGTGCCGATATGGTGCTTTGCGAGAGGGGCCCGACCGTCGGGGGGCTCTCCCGGACCGTAGTTCATGGCGACTTCAGGTTTGACCTCGGGGGGCACCGGTTCTTCACAAAAAACGAACACCTTGAGAAATTACTAAAAGACCTGATGGGTGAGGAATTCGTCGTCACGCCCCGGAGCAGCAAGATATACCTGCGTGGATTGTACTTCGATTACCCGCTTAAACCGGCAAACGCCCTCTTTGGCCTCGGAATAGGCACTACAGCCAGGATAATCCTTGATTACGCCTACCAGAAGATTAAAAACATCTTATTTAAGCCCAAAATCGTCTCGCTTGAAGACTGGGTGACGAGCAATTTCGGCAGGACCATGTTCAACCTGTATTTCAAGGAGTACAGCGAGAAGGTCTGGGGCCTTCCCTGCGACCGAATCAGCGAGGAATGGGTGGCGACCCGCATCAAGGGGCTTTCGCTTACGGTGGCCATAAAAGACGCACTGTTCAAAAGCAAGAGCCGCAAGGTTGCGACCCTGATTGAGAGATTCCTCTACCCTGAACTCGGCATAGGCAGGATTTCTGACAGGTTTAGGGAGGAAATCGAGAAGGTAAACCCTGTTTACACGGGATGTAGCGCGGTCCAGGTAAACCACGACGGCGAGAGGATTAAAAGCGTGGATATAATGAGTGAGCGGTCCGAGGGCACAGTAGAGGGCAGCCAGTTCATATCAAGCATTCCCCTTACGCATCTTGTGGCAATGCTTGAACCCAAGGCGCCAGCAGACGTAATTAGAGCTACAAAGGAACTGCGGTACCGGAGCACGATAATCGTTGTCATAATGATAGACATGGACAGGGCTACAGACCTGACATGGATATACTTCCCGGAGAAAAAAATCCCGTTCGGCCGCATCCACGAGCCCAAAAACTGGAGCAAGTTCATGGCGCCAATGGGCAAAACCGCCGTAGTTGCAGAATACTTCTGCTTCGAAAACGACGATACATGGAAAAAGCAGGACCATGAGCTGGTGATAGGCACAATCAAAACCCTCGCAGGTCTTGGATTCATCAAAAAGGAGGACGTGCTTGACAGCTCGGTCGTAAGAATCAGAAAGGCATACCCCCTCTTTGAAGTGGGATACGAGAAAAATTACGAGCGCATTATTGATTACCTGCAGACGTTCGAGAACCTCCAGGTCATAGGCAGAGGAGGGATGTTCAAATACTACAACATGGACCATGCCATGGAAAGCGGGATAAAGGCGGCCCGGAATATAATGGAGGGCCGCCACGAAACCCTTGAGGCAGACCAGAAAAAAGAATACATGGAGGAGATATATCGGAAATGAAGTGCGCCCTTGTGATGCCGTCCTGGCTCCCAGAGGACGTCTTCCCGGAAAAAACTGCAAGAGCGCAGGCCAACTACTGGCAGCCACTTAACCTGCTTTACATGGGCGCGTGTCTTGAGCGTGGCGGGCATGAAGTAATCTTCCTTGACGGCTCGTTCCTTGGGCATGAGACTATTATTAATAGAATAAAGGATTTCAAGCCGGGGCTCGTTGGGGTGTACTCGAATGCGTTCCTCTGGTCGCGGGCCAAAAAGACAGCCTCTGACATAAAAGCAATCCATAAGGGGATTCACCTCACCTGTGGGGGGCCCTATCCAATCGCGACGAGAGAAAAATGCATTGAAGAGAGCGACTTTGACAGCATCGTCACCTGTGAAGGGGAGCATGTAATAGTCGAAATGGTTGAAAGGCTTGAGGGCGGCCGGACCCTCGAAGAGGTCAAAGGTACAATTTACAGGGAGGATAACATAATAATAGTAAATTCGCAAGCAGACGCCATAGAAGACCTGGACTCTTTGCCAATGCCTGCCCGGCATCTCCTTTTGGACCCGATGCTGTATCTCCCGCCTCCTGGAAACTACAAGAGAAAGCCTGTCGCGATTATCATGACTTCAAGGGGCTGCGACATGCACTGCATCTACTGCTTCCAGCCGGGAGAAAGGAGGATTCGGTACAGGGGTGTGGAAAATGTCCTCCAAGAGATAGAGGCAGTCGTAAAAGATGGCTACAAAGAGGTGCGGTTCCTTGATGACACCTTCTGCGGGGACTACGACAGGGCCATGGAAATCGCACGTGAGATAAAAAATCGCGGTCTTGACATCTCGTGGTACGTATCTGCGAGGGTGAACCAGGTGGACGAGCCCCTTCTTCGGGCATTCAAGGAGGCAGGGTGCTGGGCAATACTTTTTGGCGCCGAGAGCGGGGTGCAGAAGAACCTCAATGCCTTGAAAAAAGGTATTACTCTCAAGCAGACACGAAAAGCAGTTAAAGCAGCGAAGGAGGCCGGGCTTGTTACATGCCTGCCGTTTATTTTCGGGATTCCTGGAGAGACATACGCCGAAGGCCTCGAAACCATTGACTTTGCAATCGAGCTTGACCCTGATATCGCCAACTTTCATACCCTGACCCCGTTTCCCGGCACAGAGCTCTATGAGAATATAGACAAATACGGCACGATTAACGGTGATTTGGAAAACTTCACATACGAGGGGACTGCATTCGTGCCCCACACCATGAAAAAAGAAGAGATTGAGGAGCTGCGGAGCATTGCATTCAGGAAGTTCTACTCAAGGCCAAAATTCCTGCTCAAGAAATTGCTCAAGATGCGAAGCTTGGAGGACTTGAAAGTCATAAAACGCGGAGTCAAAAGCCTCTTCTGGATACTGTTCAAGGGGGATTTGTTCAAGGCGCGGAGAGGCTGAGGTACTCTTTCAGGAGTTTCGGGTACATCTTCGGGTTGAACAGAATATTTGTCATAAAGTAGCACTCGTGCGAGCAGTAGCAGTCACCTTTTTTTATGTCGCGTGCTATGGATTTTGCTTCTTTTGAATTTAGCAGTTTTTTAATGTCGAAGTCAAAGTCCCGGATATTTCCCATCTTCTGTATGGAGAGTTCGCAGGGATAGACATCGCCATTTTCGCTTAGAACGATGTTCAAGGCACCCCCGTAGCAGGGGATGAGTCGTTTTTGTTTTTGCTGGGTCTCGTAAATAAGCCTCCTCTGGAGGATGTCTTGCGCAGCCTTTAGCCTTGCCCCCTTAAACCGGTATATGTTGGCCTTTCCTTCCTTAAGGTCGCCCTCCATTTTCAAAACTGCCTTGCGGTAAAGTATCAGGTCTGTGTCCTTGTAGCCTTCACTCGCAAGCTCCCCTCGTATCATTGAGAGCGTGTGGGTCTTTGCATTTTCAAGGGTTTTTACAAAGTCGATGATTTCATCCATTTTGTCCTGGTTTTCGCTGCAAAAGACTGTGTTGATGCCAAGCTCGAAGTTCGGATATTTTTCAAGAAGTGGTGAGAGCGTCTCATACGTCTCCATCAAATTCTTGAAATTTCCCTCTGTCCCTCGGATTTTGTCGTGCTCCTCTCCGATGCCGTCAAGCGATAGCTTCACGGCCACGACGCTCTTTTTGCAGTGCTTGAGAATTTCCTCTGTTTTCTCAAAAATCACGTCAGGGAGCAGGCCATTTGTGGGAAGCGTGATGATGGCAGGCCTGTTGTTGTCATAGAACGTCTTTGTGATGTCTGCGATGTCGCGTCGAAGGTAAATCTCACCTCCTGAGAACAAAAGCCAGAGCAAGCTGCCCATTGATTTTGAGATTTTTCGAATTTCCCCGAGCGTTAGTTCCTCTTCTTTTGTTTTTTCACTCTTGCTTTGCAAATAAAAGCAAAACGGGCAGTTTGCGTTGCAGGCCCTGGTTACAAAAAACGTCAGCTGGATTGGCCCGCGCTTCCAAAGGGCGCTTCCGGCGTGGCGGAAAGGCGAGTAGGTCATTTGTGCCTCCCTTTTAGCTTGAAATCCTTGATGTATTTGCCGGCACCGGCAAGGGCCCCGAGGCCGACAGCAATGGGATAAACCAAAAAGTAATAGGCGCTTGCCTTTATTGCAAAAGAAAGTCCCTTAGTCCTGTAAAAGGCCTCGATGAGGCCCAGGTTAAGCAGGACGTTTATGGTAAACATGAAAGGAATCCCCCAGATGAAAAAAAGAGCAAAAACGATGCTTGAAAAACAGCAAACAACGTTGAACTTCAATCCCCTTGATGCAGTTCCGGAATCACTCAATACGTCTTTGTTATGGAGCGAGTACATTGTCCATATTCTGCTCTTTTTGAATGCGTTTTTCATGGACCTTGAAAAATTAAAATTAAAGATGTGGCGGACAAGGATATCCGGGTTCATTTTCAGGGTGTAGCCGGCCTTTTTCAAGCGGTGGCAAAACTCAACGTCCTCAACACCTGCGGCCACGCCAATGTAGGAATCTTCAATAAATCCCTTGGATTTTTCGAAAACTTCGCGCTTGATAGCAAGGCAGTGCGCAGCGATGTAATCCGGCGCGGCTGCCCTTGTCTCGCTGTAGTTGATGAATATGGACTGGAATGTGGAGAAGAAATTCTTAGAGTCAAATGGGATTCTGGTGTAGGTGCCGCCAATAATTGGTGTTTCGTCGCTTACAGAGCGCTCAACCAGTGCCAGAGCATCAGGCTCAAGTATACAGTCGGCATCGATGAACAGAAGAACGTCCCCGTTCGCATTTCTGGCCCCGGTATTTCGGGCCGCTGAAACTCCTGCATGTTCTTTTAATTCTATTAATTTTACAGGGTAATTACTGACAATCTCCAAAGAGTTGTCAGTTGAGGCATCGTCGACCAAAACCACCTCGAAATTCTTGAAATCTGAGGTGAAGGCTGCCTTCAGGCACTCTTCAATCGTTTCCTCGCCGCTGCGGTTTGGTACGATTACCGATACTCGCGCCTTACTTGACATAATCATGTTATTGCCATGTTTCGAATATAACATTATTTAATGGATAATTGATAAAAAACACGTGAGGGTTGAAATTGAAAGAAGATTACAGGCCCGAAAGAATCGATTACCTGATAATTTCTCTTGTAGTACTGGTATCGTATATCCTCGTCTACGCCTTCCGATATTTCGACAACAACGCCCTCACAAGCATGTACTGGGTCTTCATGGCCGTGGACGCAAGAGTCGTGTTTTTATTCATCGTTTTCGGGGTTTTGTTTTCATATGGGATTGCAAAAACGTCATTTCCTGAAGTAAATCAGGCGGCCTTTCTTTTCGCGCTGTCGTTTGCGCTCGGAGCGCTCTTCTGGCGCTCGCCCGAGACCATAATGGACACCTCGCGGTACTTCATTGATGCGAAAATGATGAATGAGTTCGGTGTTTTGTACTTCATACGAGAGTGGGGCCACGCCGTCCCTGCGTGGACTGATTTGCCTGCGGGACCCTTTTTCTACGGCCTGATTTTCAAAATCTTTGGCGAGTCCCGGCTCGCAATCCAGGTTTTCAACACCACTTTGTTCTCACTGACAGTCGTCCTTGTGTACAAAATCGGGGAGCGGCAGTGGAGCCGGAGCGTAGGGTTCTACGGGGGCCTCCTTTTGCTCGGCTTCCCGTACATCTTCAGCCAGGTCCCGCTCATGCTGGTCGACATCCAAACGATGTTCTTCCTCACGCTTGTGATTTACGCCTGCATTGAAGCGATGGAGAGGGGAACGTGGAAATTCACTGTTCTTGCTTCGGTTGCAATCTTCCTCGCTTTTTTCTCAAAGTTCTCGACGTGGCTAATGCTCTCGGTGGTGCCGGTGATATTTTTTATTTATGTAAAAGGCGACAGAAGGAAAATAAAAACCGCGATTGGGGTTTCGTCCCGTGCAGTATGTTTTATTTTAATTGTCCTAATTTTAAAAATAGAGGTTTTCAGCGAGCAATTTGAGCTTCTCAACACCTTCCAGCGGCCCGGCCTTGCGGGCTGGAGCGAGAGCTACTTCTCGACGTTTTTCTTCCAGATTCACCCGCTTGTGACGTTTGCGGCAATTTATTCTGTGTATGTGGCCTGGAAGAGAAAAGACCAAAAATATGCGATTGCGAGCTGGCTTCTGGTACTCTTGCTTTTGTTGAAC
Organism: archaeon; assembly: GCA_018830205.1. Classification (GTDB taxonomy): domain Archaea; phylum Hydrothermarchaeota; class Hydrothermarchaeia; order Hydrothermarchaeales; family Hydrothermarchaeaceae; genus JAHJSX01. The sequence goes on from JAHJSX010000109.1 coordinate 6,677, forward strand.
GTCCAGAGGATTCGCTATGTCCTGCCCATCTTCCCGATGTTTGCGCTCATGGCCTCCTGCGGCCTTTGTGAGCTTAAATCAAGCGAGCTTCGGAAATTTGCGGCCTCCTGTATCGTGACCAGCTCTGTTATTGTTGCCTTTTTTGCGTTTTTGCCCTTCCTTATGACCATCAGCACTGTGAATCTCGCTGAGGCAGGCGCCTACCTTGACACCCTGCCGCAGGAGACTGTAGAGGTTTATACTATCGTGCCGGCGAATACGACCTATGGCCCAAAGGTGTCGGTGCCGATTCTTGACCTTTTCACAGATAAAAAAATAATATACACAGATTTGAGCGTGCCGCCGGAGAGAGAAAAGATTGACAGGAATCCTCTGCGGTTCACCTTTGACTACGAACTCCCGCGGATTTACGAGGGTGAGGGGAGTGATGAAAATATAATAATTATAATCTCGCCGGGTGCAGAAGACCCGGCTCCAGAATACCTGCAGGAAAGACTGGAAAGTTATGAAAAAGGAGAAACCTTCGATACGATAAGTGTGCGCCAGTATTATTACCGGCCTATCGTCAGGGTTTACGTGCCAAGTTAGGCCCTCTTGTTAAGCTCTAAAAGGACCTTTTCCAAGTCAAGGCCCCGTTTCTTTACCTCGCCCTCCACCGTATTGGTGAGGGTTCCCATCCCTTTGCACTCGCAAATCCCAAGCTCAAGCAGGTAATCTATGGCACAGGGATGCATTCTATATATGTCGCAAACCTTAGTAGTGCCAAGTATCTTGTCAGTCATCTCAATCTTTTTTGATTGTCATCCTGAACTCTCCGGCCCCTTTTTGCATTTCAACTATTTTATAGCCATCCCTGTTGAAGGCAGCCTCAAAGTTGTCCCGGGAAGAAGGGTCGTCATATAAAACAAGAAGTAGGCTCCCTCTTTCAATCTTCTTAAGTGTATTTAAAATAAAAAGGGCGAGGGGTGGGCCTTCATAGCTCCTAACGTCGAGCTCGTAGGTCCCGTCCTCTCTTTTTTTTAGTTCCAATCTGATTGTGTTCCGTATGCAGGGTATCTCAGCCGTATCCGCCGCCGTATCCGCCGCCTGAGCTAGCAGCAGCGCCATAGCCGCCAGAGCTGGGGGCACTACTACCGTAGCCGCCAGAGTCTCCGCCGTAGCCGCCGCCACCGTAGCCTCCAGAGTCTCCTCCAGAGGGGACCTCAACAACATATTCAGGGAAAGTTGGTCCCATACTATATGCAATCAAATATAGGAAGACCCCTACTATAACCACAGCCAGTGCCAGAATGTCTTTGTTCATGTGTCTTTCTCCTCACTTCTCTATTTTCGTTATGTAATTTCCGCTTTCTTTTGTGTTTTCAATGATTTTGTATCCTTTTTTGGTCACAGCCGTGCTAATAGATTCCACTGAAGACGCATTGTCATAAACGACTTCAAGGATATGTCCTGGCTGAAGTTTCTCGAGAGATTTCAGCGTGTATAGCTGAGGGTGGGGGCATGCATAGCCCTTACAATCGAGCTCGAATACTCCATCGCTTTTCTTTGAAAGTTTTATTGCCACCTAGTACACCTCCTGTAGTTTCTTAATTTTATTAATTCTTTTTTTCATTTTAACTCGTCTCCTCAATCCATATCGATATCAAAGTCATCGAGGTTGAGCTGGCGTGATGTCCACCACGTCATGAACTTGACAGACACATATGCACCGCCGCCCATGCCAGCAAAGAATACCCAGCCACCTGGGTCGCCGCCAGCAGCGCGTATGAAGAATCCTCCGATGTTGCAGCCCATCGCGAGCCGCGCGCCTATTCCCATGAGCGTTCCGCCGATAAGAGCGAACATAAAGAGCTCGCGGTTTGGCTTCTTCCACTTGAACTCATTGCTGAGCAGTGCCATTACTGTAGCGCCTAAAATCAGCCCAATTGACAGCCACAAAAGCGGGTTGACCAAAGGCCCGGGAATTCCATTTCTAACTCCAAAGA
>JAHJSX010000191.1 GCA_018830205.1 archaeon
GTAAATCAACAGGCATTTTGCACTTGAGAGCGGCCACAGGCACGGATTCCCGGCCTTGAATATCATGGCCGTGTTGATGAGGGAGTCGATAGTAACGTGCAGGTAAACACCAAGGAGGGCCCATGGGACCGTCTTTTTAAAATTATTGCCAAGGGTGAGGGCTATTATCACTGCAAAAATCGGCACAACGAAAATCGAATGCGTGAATGTCCCGTGATAGTTCATAACGGCGTCTTTTCCCAAAAGAAGAAGCAAAACATCAACATCCGGGATAAGGGAGGAGAGCAAAAACACCCTGAAAACCTTTTTTTCAAGGTGCAGCCTGCGGCCAGCGAGCCACGAAATCATGTAATGCGATATTGGGTCCATTTATCCTAAATTGTCTCTTTTTGTAAATAAACCTTTCCATAAAGGAAAGTTATTTATACAATAAGTCAAATATACTTTACATAAATAAAAAGGGAGGCATTCGAATGAACATTGAAAAAGAACTTTCGGAGAACATCGACAATCCAGCAGAACTTGAAGGATTATACAGGAAGCATTCCGAGGAATTTGAGTCTGCTTTTGACAGTGTATTTGAGAAAAATAGTGATTCTGACATTTTGAAGACATGGAATGAGAGGCTTCACTTCAAACCCCTTGAAAATGAGGGCTTTGAAAAATCAAGCCGCCAAGGCGAGATTTTATTTGTCGTTTTACTTTCAATTGTTGCTGCCTTCGGGGCAGGATTACCAGAATTTGTAGACTTTGTAAAAACAGAATCCTATTTTGTTAACATGGAATTTTTCCTGTTCATTCCGCCTGCACTTTATTTTATTGTGAAGAATTCTCCCAAGCAACGGATAATTACTCGTATTTCAATTCTTTTCCTGATATCCTTGATTTATATAAACTTCTTGGCTGGCAACATTATTACAGGCGAACAAAATTCAGTAAATAAACCAAATGCCATCCTCTCAGATGCATTGACCCTTGCATATCTGCACATGCCCTTTTTCCTCTGGGCGCTGGTGGGGGTTTCATTTATTGGGAATGATCTGTCTAACTATACAAAAAGGATGGATTTCCTCAGACTAAATGGCGGGGTGCTTGTCTATTTCCCAATTCTTATAATCTCAGGAGCTTTCCTGCTTTACATGTCACTTGCTTTATTCCAATTGATAGACGTGGACATCCCAAATTTTATAGGTGATTACCTTCCGTTTTATGCCGGATTTGGGGTTCCAATCATAGCAACATACTTGGTAACTCAAAGCAAAGCGGCCAGAAACCTGGCATCAACAGTTTCAAAGATATTAAGTCCGCTCGTTCTGGTCATTTTAATCATCTACCTGGTTATGATTCCAATATCTGGGGAAAACCCCTTTACAGACCGGGATTTTTTGATGGTATTTAATATCGTCCTCATCGTCGTGCTTGGGCTTACCATATTCTCCATATCAGAAAGAGGGAAATCAAACCTGAGATTAACCGGCGATTATATCAATTTTGCATTAATTTTGGTGGTCTTGATAATTGACCTCGTGGCCCTCTCAGCAATCCTTTTCAGGCTCACCTCGTACGGGCTGACGCCAAACCGCATCGCAGTTCTGGGCATCAACCTCCTTATTTTTGTAAATCTGGCCGGCGTGATTTCAAATTATGTCCGCTTTTTCCAGGAAAAATCAGGCATAAAATCGATAGAAGTAGGCATTGCAAGATACCTGCCTGTTTACGCAGTCTGGGCAGCGTTTGTTGCATTCGGGTTTCCGTTGATTTTCTTCTTTATTGGAGGTTAAGTGAAATGAGGTGAGGATAATGAAGAAAGCAATTTTAATAAAAAGGATTTTAATTTTATGCGTATTAGTTTATGCCACATTAGTATTTTCTCTAAATCTTTCCATTGCTACAGTAGAATATCTTGGACACGAAGCATTTGACCACAAGGAGTACTCTGGAAGTGGACCGGTTGTGATGGAATTACATTCACTTGTTTGGCCATATGCCAAAATGTATATTTTGATTCTGGGCATCCTTTATTACATTGTATTCAAAGCGCTTAAACGAATAACTTTTCCCGCGCTCACAATCTTTAATATCTCCTGAACACCAATATTCTACATGCAAAAATGGCCTGACCCATCTTGCGAGATTGTAAAGGCCATACACGAGCAAAGGCCCATGAGCCGCAAGCTCTGCCTCACGTGCAAGGGAGGGCGCCTCCTTTGCGGGAGGCCGTCGTGCCCGCTTCTTTCAAAGATTAATATACAGAACCCGATTGAAGGCAAGCTCAAGGAGTCGATGTTCGGCCCTTCTCCGAGCATTTTCGTTGGGTGGGGCGGGTATCCAAACGTTGCGCTTGGCCCAATGACGGCAATGGAACCCGCTGATGCAGCGCTCATGGACGACCCGGGAAGCTGGTATGGCCTCGATTTTGCGGACATCATCCGCCTCCGGAGCCTGCTTATCAGGTCAAAGCACAAGCAGGGCGTGCGCGAGAGGACAACGCTTCTGGAGAAGGCCCAAGAGCTTGCGATGTCCATCAAGCCGACTGACACCGAGGTTTTGTTTCACCAAAGGCCGAAATACAACATGTCATTTTCCCCGATTTCACAACCCATGGGCCCGACTGCTAATCTAAAAGACCTAGACATAACAGAAAACCCAAAGATTCCAAAAAAGGTGGACTCGCTTGCAAATGATGAGGTGACGGCCACAGACGCATCATTTGAGCTTTACAAAGACGGATACGATGTTTATTATTTGACGGGTGTTCTTTCGTCAGGGGCGCTTGGCTTTGATGAAAGAAAAAAACTGGTCCCAACAAGGTGGAGCATAACTGCCATTGATGATATAATCGGGAAGCAGCTGATAGAGGAGATTAAGGATTATCCGGAAGTCACAGACTACACCGTATTTACCAATACCTACCTTGAAAACCATTTCGAGATTTTGCTTATTCCTGTAAAGTGGGAGTTCGAGATGTTCGAGGCATGGGCCCCGGACACGCTCTGGACGATGGCCTACAAGGATTACGCCATAAACCAGGAAAGCGAAAGATACCGTGGCCGCAGGGGCTATGCCGAAAAGGAGGGGGGCGGGTATTACGCGGGCAGGATTGGCGTGCTTGAGGGCCTGAGGAAGCTTCGAAGACAGGCGACAGCAATAATATTTCGCGAGATTTATGAGGGGTACGTGGTGCCGGTTGGTGTCTGGGAGGTAAGGGAGAATGTCAGGAAGGCCTTCGAGAAGGCGCCAAGGAAGTTTGATACCTTGCAAAGCGCGCTCGATAACATAAACACGCGCCTGAAAGTCCCAATAAACGAATACGTGAGAAGGAGCCTGATTTTGACACAGAGGCGCATTGATGATTATTGAAAGAAAATTTTTTATTCCACGCACGATAATATCCTAAAGAGGTGGTGGAATGGGAGCTTCAGGTAAAAAAGTCGTGCTAGTAATAGCCCATGAGAATTTCAGGGATGAGGAGCTGGCAGAGCCCATGGAGGTTCTCGAAAGCGCGGGAGTCGAGGTGACAATTGCTTCGTCGTCGCTTGAGCCGGCAAAAGGCAAGCTTGGCGCTGTGGTTCTGCCGGACATACTAATTGACGATATCCGTGTTGGCGACTTTGATGCAATTGTGTTCATAGGGGGCGGAGGCTCAAGCGAGTACTTTGAGAGTCCTGTTGCACACAATATCGCACGCGATGCGGCACCAAGCGGAAAACTCATCGGGGCCATATGCGTAGCACCGTCGATTCTTGCAAATGCAGGACTGCTTGAAGGAAAGAAGGCAACGTCGTACCCGAGCGAGGAGCAAAATCTAAAATCAAAAGGGGCTTCTTTTACAGGCGCAGGCGTCGAAGTGGACGGGAGGATTATAACAGCGGACGGACCAAAGTCTGCGCGTGAGTTCGGCCGGGCGCTGCTTGACGCGCTTAAGTAAAATATAATTTTTTTTGGGGACACTCTCAAAATTTTTCTTGGTTTTTCGGGGGCTTTCATCTTTATAAGCTCATCCCCGTTTTTTTAAATAACCCCTTCAATTTTGGCTTATTTTCTAATCCTCCTTTTTACTCCTTATTCGCTCAATGGTTCAATTTTTAACTTTCTTTGAATCAGAGGGATTACTACGTCTTTCCATGTTAATACTGCCATCGTACTTCCAGCACTGACAAGAATTTGCATTGTACTTGGATAATCATAAGCTAATCTTTCTGCTGAACGACTAGTATCTTCTATTTGTATCTCATCCAAGAGGTCTCTCTTATCAGGATATTTTATTTTAGCTTCTTCAGTCATTTGTCTCATGAAATCCATTACTTCTTCATCACTAATCTGACTACGAACAAAATCAATTCCAAATAATTCTTCCATAATCACTCCCTCTATTAACTCTTCATTCTTTCCTGACCACGCTTCTGAGCCACTGTAATTACCTACTATTGTTCTTCATCCCTATAGCAGACCTTCTTCTTTTGCTTCATCCCTTGCAACAAATATGCCCATTATCCAGCCACAAAAGAACCAAACTATCGCCTGCATAAGGGCTATATCCTCCCTCGACGTCCTCGTTGAGTCAGACAGTTCGATAAGCAGTACAAAAAACGCTCTCAACTCAGGAATAGCTTGCATGTAATAGCCAATAACATAGCCTAATATCGCGAACGTAATCCCAAAGCCAAGACAGACTTTCCTATCTTTTGTATTCATTGACCATTTCTTTTCCATTTATATCCACTCATTTTTACTTCTTCAACTCACAGCTCATATTTCGCATTGACTATTTTCCATCCGTCCGACTCTTTGATTAATTCAACAGTTTCGGTTTCCGTAACTCCAATACTCGATAATTCGTACATAAATTCGACAGTAGCGCTATTGCCACTGATTTCTTCTCCGGTGACCTTTATGAATTTAATAGGAGTTCCCTGCTGTTCCATAGCCCTTCTTGGCGCTTCGATTTGAGTTCTAAAACTTGCCTCGGAGTGACTATTTCTATATTCTGTTGACATGAGACTATACATTTTTTCGTAGTCCCCATGTTTGTGGGCTTTTATGTATTCTGCAACTACTTCGCTTGGTGTCATTTCTGATAGTTGTTCTGTAGTGGTTGTTCCTCCACCAGTGCATCCAGAAGTCGCTAATACTACTGAAACTAATCCTAAAATCAATATGGTTTTCCCCATTTTACCTGTATTCCCCATACTCTCACCTCTAGAAGGTTAATCAAAGTTTATCTTATTTAAACATTATTGATTTGAAGGTACCCTAAAAGTAAATTATAAATGCTCCGAGACCATTCTTTTTTTATGATTATAGTCCGCTACGGCGAAATAGGAACGAAATCAAAAAGGACGAGAAGGAGCATAGAGGCCGTCCTCATCAAGAACATCAGGCACGTTACAGGCAAAGCAAAAATAAACCAGGA
>JAHJSX010000110.1 GCA_018830205.1 archaeon
CGCTGACGATTTCTTCGGATTTTTACAAAACAAAGGCATAGAAGTAGTGTATACTACCACCGCAGATTTTGACCAATTCAAGGAAGAGGAATCCATTGTAATTCTCGGGGGGCCAGATGCATATGAGGGCGTTGGTGATATTGTGCAAGAAGTACTGACTGAAAGCGAGCAGAACCAACTAAGAGAGAATGGCAACCGGAAGATGTATGTCAAGACAAACGTGTGGACACAGGGCCAAAAAATTATGGTAATTGCAGGTTCAAACAGGGAGGATACAAGGGCCGCACATCAAGAAAATAAAAATCAGGTATCTTCATAGGCTTCTTCTTAGTCTTTTTTCAATCACTGACTTTTTATTAAAATAGAAAAAGTTCTATAAACCTTTAGCCCCACATTGTTTAGTTAATGGAAATAGAGGACCATATGCTCGGGTATAACGGATACCTGCATGCAAGGGACGTTACAACACAATTTGGGGAGCCCGTGCTCTTGCTTGCCGCACTTGCCTCCGCGGCACTAATCATCGCCTCTTTCTTTTATCTTTGGAAAGGAGAAAAAAAATCATTCGAGCACATAAAAAAGATTCAGCGGGCAAACCTCGCTCTTCTCATCCTTGGCTTTTTAATCCTCGTATGGTTCCACATGAAAATAAACCAGAACATCGAGCTCGTGAACCTCATGACAGGGGAGGCCCTCGGGAGCTACTACGTGCCCCTTTGGATTGAAAGCGAAAAGATGTATTTCTGGGTCATGTGGATTGGGGTATTCGTTTACCTTTTGAACAGAAAGGGGCCAACCGTCTTTGCGGCAGTTTCGAATTTATCTTTTGGGCTTTCGGTTTTAATAACCAACTTTTATTCAAGCCCTTTCAAAGACCCGCTTCCCATCTTCCACGGGGAGATTTCAATATGGTACACACTTATTGAGCAGGGAAATTCCCCGGGGGCATGGAACTATACAGGACAGCTATTTGGCAAGATGGCGTATTTCTACAACAGCACGTACATGTGGGTCCACCCGCCGCTTCTTTTCATTGCCTACGCTTCCCTCGTCATTACATTCCTCGGGAGCGTTTTCATGCTCAAAAGCAAGGAAATATCAATTGACAAAATTGCATATGACCATGCGAAATTCGGTTACATCCTTTTGACCTTCGGCTTTTTAATCGGCTACCCCTGGGCCGTTACGGCTTGGGGCGACGCGCAGTGGTGGTGGGACCCGAAGGTCTCCGGCTCGCTCATGATGTGGATGTTCTATACGGCGTACCTTCACTCGTACCTCTACGTGAACCGCACAGGCATGCGACGTGTCACAGCGGTAATCGGGATCATGTGCTTTTTGTCGCTTGTCTTCACCTACCTTTTGACCTACATTTCGGCGGGGGTGCATGCGTATGGGTAAGACATTTGGCTACGATTACACTCTGATTATCGCTACCGTCGCCATACTGCTCGCAATCGGAATAATAAGCCTTTATGGCATAGGCTACTACCACAATGCAGGGGAAGAGAACCCTTCATGGACACAGGGGCCTAAGCACACAGAGTACCTTGAGATGATGAACAAATACACATCCCCTACTGTCGTGGCTCTGCTCATTGTCCTTGGCCTTTGCATCCCAAAGCGTGTTGTGCCCCGTGATGTCCTCAAGCGGATTAGCTGGGCGCTTGTTGGGGTTACTGCCATGCTTTACTTCATCCGCGGCATCACCTGGGCGCTTGGCGTCATGCTCATGCTGGCGATAGCAGTTCAGACCGCATCTCTCGTGCTGACTCTCCTTAAACGGGGGCGCCTCGTGTATGAAAAAGAAGGGTATCTCGTCCAGCTTGGCTCTGCAATGCTTCACCTTGGCGTGATAATCCTGATATTTGATGTGGCCCTGCTCAGGGGCCATGCACAGCACATAAGCATCTTCTGGGTAGCAATGATTCTTGTGACACTTGGGATGTTCCTCTCCTTCTACGGCAGGACCGACCCGCGGAAGTGGCTCCCAGCAATAAAATCCTGATGTTACTGTTGTAAGGTAATATGGCCACCGTTCGAAGACCCGCCTGATTGAGGCTGCTGCCTTTTTGTGACGGCGGGAGCAAATCTGTGGCTATCTATGCCGTACAGTCGCAGCCCGAGATAAGGCGCAAGCCTGACGATGAGGGAACGGACAACCGCGGCGCAGAACAGTTTGGCTCGCTGAGAAACCTTTCTCTTATCTTAAGAGGGTCCTTGCGGGAGTAAAGGCACAGCCTATCGATGACCGCAAGTGTTAGGGAGTAGGGCACAGGCGAGCTGACATTTTTATTTAGTACCCGTTGCCAAAAGTCGTAGATACCCAGTCGCCGACAAAATGAGTGATTATTATTACAGTAACTGCGATAATCAGGTGCTCCAATACTATCTTCCAGTTTTTTTCTTCCTGTTCTATCGCGATTCTGTAGCTGAGGGCGCCGACCATCAAAAGCCCCATCAAAACGCTTACCAAAATCGCTGTTGTAAGTTCAAGGAAGTAGACCGGGATTATAAATAAAAATGCGAAAACAAACTTGCACAGGAACGTGGAAACCGTTGATTCCCATATCTCATTTTTCGTGTGCTTGTTTTCAGCCTCCTCTGAGACGTGAATGCCGAGGGCATCCGAGAATGCGTCCGCTATTGCTATGGTTATAATGCCCCCCATTACCACAAGCCTTGAATGGGTTCCGGAATGAAGCCCCACCATCAGGCCGAGGGTCGTGATTATACCCGAGGTTGCACCAAAGGTAAGGCCGGTCTTTAAAGAGTGCTTCACAATAATCCTCTCTTTCAATGCTTTTTAATATTTAACCTCTTCTTAACAGCTTCGCTTTCTAACTCCCTAATCGCATCATTCGCAATCCATTTTGCGCTTTTTGATTCGATTTTTTGGATTTCCAACGCAATCTTGATTGCCGCTTTATTAAGATTCAGATTCCGCTTCCCTACTTGGCGAAGCGACCAGTTGACGGCCTTTTTTACATAGTTTCGCTCATCCGTTGCCTGCAGTTTCATGCGCGGGAAGAAAGCCGTGAACTTCTCATCACCCGCAACCTTGTCGTGCACCGCAAGGCAGGCCATAAGCGCGAATCCGGCCCGCTTTTCAAACTCGCGCTCACGCTTTGTAAATTCAATGGCCTTCTCAAAAGCAAAGGGGAGCTTGTCAAAAAGGTTCATGCAGCACTGGTCGCAGACGTCCCACGAGTCGAATTCCCCTGTCCAGGCGTTCACCTGCTTTTTTGTGACCTTCTCCGGCTCATCTACCATGCTTGCAAGTATGCGGGCCTCGTGGATGCCGCTTGACCAGAGTTTTTCTGCAAGCGCGTGGTCTTTGCCAGCCTGCTTTGCAATCTTCCTGATATTTGGGACAGACACACCCAGCGTCTTTTCAGGGTTAATCCCAAACCTCGCCATGCCCTCGACGTTCTTGGGGTCCTGAAGGGATTTCAGTTTTTTGATAATTTCGTCATAATCCATTAATTTTCATCTGCATGCAAAAGGTATTTATTCTACTCAGTACAAAATAATTCTGCCCGGGGAGCGTTTATATTCAACATCCTTATTTTATACAGCCCCTGGGCCTCCTCCCTCCACTAATTCTTCCTTAAAACCGAGGCCGCGAGGCCATAAATCAGTCCCGTTCCAAATGCGATGGTCCGAAACGCAACGAAGGCCGGCGCGAGGGTTCCAACAAATCTATCCTTTTTCAAAATTTGCAATGCGAGCGGCAGTGTTGTCAGAAGGAAAATAAACGCAACAAGGGATGAAAATAGGCTCACGACAAAAAGATAGAAAAGCGCTATCTGGAGCTTTAGCATCTGGGGCGTGTATGTATCTTTCACTGTCTTTACAGGGGTTTTCCGATAGAGGTCCACCCTCCAGTATGCGCGGTAAAATTTCATTTTCAGATACTGCGTGATTCTTGATGGATGCTCATGATAGACTATTGCATCTTGCGCAAATACCATCTTGTGCCCCTTTGATGCGAGTCTGTATGAGAGGTCGGTGTCCTCTCCTGAGGCAATAGGAAATTTTTCATCAAAGCCGCTCTCGGCCAGAAATACGCCCTTCCTGTAGGCCGCGGAATAACTGCCAATAAAGTCAATTCTCTGGGCTTTTGACATAATCCCATATCGCTCCTCGATTTCGTACTGGACAAACCGGGCGGTTGGGCTTTTTTGCCTGGTTTTGTACACCCCCTGCACTCCGACAACCGCCTCGTCGGTGAAAGGAGCACACATTTTTTCTATCCAGTCACGCTCTGGCGTGCAGTCTGCATCTGTAAAAAGAAGAATGTCACCGCCCGCATTTTTTGCACCGAGGTTTCTTGCGGCAGCGGGCCCTTTGTGCTCCTGCTTTAATAATTTGACATCATAATCTCCAACTACGCCTGCAGTACCATCCGTTGAGCCATCGTCAACTACAAGGACTTCATATTCTCCCTTAACTTCTTGACCTTTGAGAGAATCAAGGCAGCTTCTCACCGTGGCCTCATTATTGTAGGTCGGGACGATAACCGATACTTTCATGATAACTTTATGTTTTTGATGAAGGTCCTCGCGGATTTAAGCGTCCTCAGGCCCTCTTCAGGGTTTTTCAATGATTGGATGATTTTGTAGAAAATGAAACCGGGCCGCAGATAGAACTCGCGCCTTGCATCATCGCACATCTTGACAAGTTCCCTCGAGCCTATTTCAGGCAGATTCAGGGCAGTTGAGTGCTTCCCTTCGCTGTCAATCCACTTTGAGTAGTCCTCTGTTTCAAGATAGCCCTTTTCCTTTGCCCACGCATACGAGGCCGTCCCAGGGTAGACCATCAATGGATAGAACTGTGCCGTGTCCGGGTTCAGCTTCTTTGCGAAATTTATAGTCTCCCTGATGCTATCTTTTGTGTCATTTGGAAGCCCCAGGATAAAGCAGCCGTTTACAAGCAGGCCCGTGCTTCTTGCATTTTTCATAAAGTCAACCTGTTTTTCCTTGGTGGTCTTTTTGCCCACACCATCGAGTGCAGTCTGTGTCGGGCTTTCAAACCCGACGCAAAGGAGCCTGCACCCGGCTTTCTTCATATTCTTTAGGGTTTCAGGCTTTGTATCCACCCTCACGTTGCAGGACCACTTGAGCTTTATTCCCTCTTTTAGCATCAGGTCGCAAAGCTCAACCGTCCGCTTTTGGTTTGCTGGGAAGGTCTCGTCCTCGAACATGACCTCACGCACCCCCGGGAGTTCTTTTTTGATGTATTTTAGTTCTTCTATGACATTCCCAACACTTCTTGCACGATATGAATTCTTAAACGGTGCGTTGCAGAACGAGCAGTTGTAGGGGCAGCCCCTCGCAGTGAGTATTGTAACCTGAGGGTACCGCAGCGACGCATAGAAGTAATCGCCGACATCAAGATGTCGCTTATAAACTTTTGAAACAAACGGAAGCTCGTCCAGGTCCTTTAACAGTTCTCTCTCTCTGTTGTTTATGACTTCCTCATCCAATTTGAACGAGAGCCCGTCAACGCCCATGAGCGTGTCGCCAGCGTCCAGGGTTTTGGCAAGGTCAAGGAGGGTAAGCTCGTACTCGCCCCTGCACACAGAATCAACCCCATTTGACCCCTGAAGTGTTTCTTCAGGAAGGGCAGTAGGGTGCGTGCCAACGAGATTTATGTGAGTGTCTGGCAGAGCGTTTTTGATTTCCCCTGCCACTTCCAAGTCGTTTTTTATGCTTGGCGTGCTCGTGTCCACTACAACGAGTTCTGGCGCGAATTCCTTTGCAAATTCAACTGTTTTTTCACGCGTCCAGTCTTTCGCGACAGCGTCGATGAGCTTTACATCAAATTCAGACTCCAGAACACCTGTCGCGTATGCCAGGAAATAGGGATAGTAAAACGTCCCGCCCTTTGTGACGCACGGTGAGCGGCTCTGCCTTGAATACCGCCTGTGAAATGGAGGATTCAGCATAAGGATTTTCATGGGAGGCCCTCCAGGTATTTGTTTATTATATCGACCACATTGTCCCCTTCTTTTTTTCTTTTGACACTTTTTGTTTTTGCTTCACTGATAGCATCCTCAAGTTTATCAATATCCAGAACCATCACGGCCCTCCCCTCGTTTGCGATTTCCCTGGCAAGGTCGAGCTGGTGGTCGTTTGTGTGCTCATTGTGCTTTTTAAGGCGGGGGACAATTACGAGCGGCTTTCCGTAGGCAAGGGCATCGGTGACGCACCCGATTCCGCCGTGGGTCACAACAACATCTGCCTTTTCGATATAGTCGTACATGCTTTTAAGCCCCGTAAATGCAAAATATTTTGCGTTCTTTGGTGCATAGGAAGTTGCACCTATTTGCATTACAACTTCATCATTCTCTGCTATCTCGTCCATCTTCTTGACTAGCCTTTCAAAGCCAAGGTTGTGAGTGCCCACCATAACAAAAATCATGATATATCTCCAAGTCTCGCCCTCTTGAAATATTTAAGGAGGGGTTTCCACCTGACTATGAAAAGGTCGGCGAGAGGGTAAATCATTCTTGCTGCAAGCGAGGGCTCTGTGACGCGGCACCCGCACTCAACGTATATGATTTTCGCACCACTCAGTTTTCCAAGCAGGCAGAAGGAAAACGTAACGCCTGCACCGGTGGATATAATGACATTGGGCCTCTTTTTTAGTACAATCAAATACGTCTGCAGAAAATTTACAATGAACCTGAGAGGGTTTCTCCTAGGGTCCATCACTGTGTAATATTCGCGCCCCTGGAGCGTTTCTTCAAGGTGCGGAGAGTAAAATGTAGTATAGAATTTTTCGCCTTTGATATTCTCGCCAATCTTGAGGGCCTCGGTCAGATGTCCTCCCGCAGAACATACAAGACAGATTTTCATACAAATCACTATGAAAGAAGCAATACTAACAATGCAATCGCTAATTGGATGGCGAGGAGCGAGATTACCAGCTTTTGTTCTTTGAATTTC
>JAHJSX010000111.1 GCA_018830205.1 archaeon
AATGGACCCGCTTGACGGCTCGTCAAACATAGAGAGCAACAACAGTGTCGGGACGATAATAGGGATATACAAAGACGACCTGCCATCACCCGGAAAGAACCAGCTGGCAGCGATGTATGTCCTTTATGGACCGGTTACGACCCTGGTTTATACGGCGAAAAACGGCACCCATGAATTTCTGAAGACTGATAAAGGATTTGTCCTTAGAAGCGAAAACATGAAGCTTAAAGAGCCGGGAAAGCTTTACGGCTTCGGGGGCCTTCGCCGTGACTGGCTGGCGTCTTTTACCAAATATGTTGAAGAGCTGGAAGCAGAGGGCCTCAAACTACGATACGGCGGCTCGTTTGTCGGAGACATGAACCAGGTACTTCATTACGGCGGAATCTTTGCCTATCCTGCACTAAAGGAAAAACCGGATGGCAAGCTCAGGCTTTTGTTTGAGGCAAACCCGATGGCACTTATAATCGAGCAGGCGGGCGGGGCTTCAACAACCGGCAAGGGTTCGATACTTGAAGTTGAGACTGGCGACATAGACCAGAGAGTCCCAACGTATGTCGGGAACAAGAATTTGATTGAAAGACTGGAAAAGATATTGGAGTAGGAAAAGATGAGTGAAAGTGGAGAATGTGGACCGATGCCAGGTAACAGGGTTTTTGAGGCATTGCGCAATGAAAAATCAATTATAATGGCCTGCAATACCCGGATTGTCCCTGGTGTTGTAAAGGGGATATTCAGGGCAGCTAAAAAGCTTGATACAGCAGTTATATTCGAGCTTGCAAAATCTGAAAGCGACCTTAAGGGAGGATACACAGGGCTAACCCCTCAAGATTACTCAGATGCGGTGCACGGGGCAGCACGCGAGGTAGGTTTTTCGAAATGGGTCCTGCATGCTGACCACATAACAGTAAAGAAAGGGACTGAAGAAGAAATAGAGGACGTAAAAAAATTGATAGAGGCCCAGATTAATGCGGGATATACCTCCTATGCAATTGATGCTTCTTTCCTTTTTGATTTGGATGAATCAAGCGTTGTAGGTCAACTTCAAAGGAACATTGATGTAACCACAAAGCTCGCCAATTTCATCAAGGAGAAGATGGGCGGGCGTGAATTCGGTCTTGAGTGTGAAGTTGGTGAGATAGGCAAGAAGAACAAAGAGGGACTTGTCCTCACAAAAGTTGAGGAGGCCGCGACTTTCATCAAAGAGCTAAACGCCAGAGATATACATCCACAGCTTCTGGCCATCGCAAACGGCTCGACACACGGGAACATCTATGACGAAGCCGGCAATGTGATAGAACAGGTCTCAATAAATGTCGACATGACAGTGGAGATAGCAAAGGAAATCGAACCGCTTGGTGTAAGGATTGCCCAGCACGGCATTACAGGCACCCCTCTAAGATTCATAAATACAAGGTTTCCAAGGGGCCTTATTCTAAAAGGCAATGTCGGCACGTTCTGGATGAACCTGGCATGGGAGGTGTTTGACATATATGAGCCGGAGCTTTACGGGGACATCTTTAACTGGACCATTGACACTTACAAAGAAGCGGCAGAAAAGAAGGGAATAACAAAAAACAACGAGATTTTCGGCAAGTACTCCAAGTTCGCAATAAAGGAATTCAAGGACCGGATATACAGCGTGCAAGACGAGACTAAAGACGTGCTTGAAGCCAAGGCGTATGCAGAAGCCATGATGTTCTTTAAAGCCTTTGGCTCTGTTGGTACAGCAAGTAAGCTCTAATTCTTGAAATACACGCGCTTTCCTGTAGCGTCCCGTGCATATTTTCCAAACTCGCCGCTTTCAAGTTCACTGTCAGAAAAAACTGGGCCCTCCATGCAGACCCTTTGCCCTTTATAATCTATCGCGCAGTGGCCGCATACCCCAATCCCGCACTTGAAATACCTTTCTGCGGAAAGCTGGGTTGGGATTTTTGACTCCTTTGCCATTACCATGACCTTGTGCATCATTATCTCGGGCCCGCAGGTATAGCATGAATCAAACGTCTCGGTGCGTAAAAGCTGTGACATTGCGTCCGTTACGTATCCCCTGACACCCTCTGTGCCGTCGTCCGTGCACGTTAAGACCCTCGCACCAGCATCATTGAGCCTGTCGCAGAAGAGCAGCCCGGATTTTGTCTTTGCGCCAACTATGGCAGTCACCTTTTTGCCTTCTTTTGTGGCCTCATCGACAAAGGCTGCAAGCGGCGGCATACCCACTCCACCACCCACGACGAGCAGCTTTTCTCCCTTGATTTCAAATCCCCTGCCGTATGGCCCCCTAATCCCTAAAAGCTCTCCCTCCTTCATTTCTAAGAGGCGGTTCGTAAAAGGGCCGACGGCAAGCGCAGTAATCCCCAAATTTCCGGTCGCGTAAGACGCGCTCATAGGTTTTTCCCCAACTCCGGGAATCCAAACCATGACAAATTGCCCTGGTGTTGCCTTGACCTCTTTTTCCAGAATAAACGTCTTGATGCCTTCGGCTTCCAAAACTACTTCTTTTATCTTGGTTATTTCCATGATTTGGCGATGTACTTCATCAGGTCAACCATTCTGCAGGAGAACCCCCACTCGTTGTCGTACCATGCGAGCACCTTTGCGAAGTTGCCCTTTCCCCCTATTACGTTTGTCAGGGGGCCGTCAAAGACAGCTGAATGAGGATTGCCTATTATATCGGACGAGACTATCGGCTCCTCTGTATACTGCAGAATGCCCTTTAGCTCGTTTTGAGCGGCATTCTTCATGGCCGTGTTTATGTCGTCCTTCGTTACGTCGGTTTTTAGCTTTACTGTAAGGTCCGTGATTGACCCATCAGGTATGGGCACCCGCAGGGACATGCCGTCAAGCTTTCCATTAAGCTCTGGCATTACAAGACCTATGGCCTTTGCCGCCCCTGTCGATGCAGGTATTATGTTTACTGCCGCGGCCCTTGCCCTCCTCAAATCCTTGCTCTGGATATCAAGGATGTTCTGTGTGGATGTATACGCATGGCAGGTTGTAATAACGCCCTGTTCAATGCCGAATTTATCGTGCAGGACCTTTACCATGGGTGCAAGGCTGTTTGTGGTGCAGGAGGCATTTGAGATGATATTATGGTTCTCCGGTTCGTATTTATCGTTGTTCACGCCCATCACAATCGTGATGTCAGGTTCTATCGCAGGTGCGGATATTATCACCTTTTTTGCGCCGGCTGACAGATGCTTGGATGCACCTTCCCTATCCCTGAAAAAACCAGTGGACTCGACAACGATGTCAACCCCCATATCCTTCCATGGTAGTTCTGCCGGGTCCCTGTAGCAAAGTACTTTTATTTCCTTTCCATTTGCAACGATTGTATCCTCTTTGGATGTGATTTCTCCATCAAATCTCCCGTGGACTGAATCGTACTTTAGAAGATGCGCAAGCGTACCTGCGTCCGTCAGGTCGTTTACGGCTACAATCTCAAACCCCTCCATGAACTCCTTATCCTTAAAAGCTGCACGGAGAATGTTCCTTCCAATCCTCCCGAATCCGTTTATCGCGACTTTGGTCACTAGTTTTGCCTCCTTATAAATTATGATGATGATTACTAAATCAAAACGTTTATTTAAACTTTGTGAACTGTTCCTTTAGCCTGAGGATTCTTCTAAAGAGATGCTCGACCTGGTGGGTGTCAAGCTTTCCCATGAGACTTGCCCTGAACCTGTCGTTAACCCTCACCCCCCTCTGGGACATCTCTCTTTTGAATTTCTTTGCGAGTTTTTGCCCCTCGCTGTCGGTGTCAGTGAACAGGATTACGTCCTTGTAGTCTTTTGTTATTTCCTCGCAGAACGCGTAAAATGGCGTACCTGTTGACATTTGAAATATCTCCCCCTCTATCCCAAGGTTCCGCAGAGCCCTCTCATCATTTCTGCCCTCGACGACCACAGGGATTTCCCTTGACTGCTCCCTCAATCTCTCAAGCTCTTCTATGATGTTTTCGTATTTTTCTCTATTTACCTTCATAAAGCGCCCTTCTTGCGTCTTCTTCACGGCATGAGGCCATTATAGTCTTCTGGCCGCTTTTGGCACCGCTTACAATCTTGACGTCGCAGTTGAGAAGTTTTGAAAAAAAACTCATGATTTCGCGGTTTGCCCTGTTTTGCGATGGCGGCTCCTTTACCCCTACAAGTATCCTCTCCCTCCACATATCAAAACCCTTTATGCCTGTGCTCTTTGCATTTGTCGT
>JAHJSX010000112.1 GCA_018830205.1 archaeon
AAAAGCGACAGATTCTGAGCTTACGCTCATGTATGTCGTTGATAAGGTGCCTGACCGTTTTGCCACAAGGCTTGGAGAAACTGCAGCAGGTCCTGGCAAGACAATAGCCGATTTGTACCAGAGCATTCCTGACCTGAAAGATACAATATTTGAGAAGGTCGATGAGATTCTAAAAGAAAATGGCGTTACAGCTAAAAAGGAGTTCGTAACAGGAAGGAAGATTGCAGACGCAATACTTGAAGAAGCAGATGCAAAATACGACCTCGTTGTGCTTGGCTCAGGGAAATTCACAGGCGCTGAGAGGATGCTGTTTGGCAGCGTCTCCTACCAGGTGGCAGAGTCAGCAAGTGTCCCCGTCCTTGTCGTGAAGCAAACAACTGACCAGCTAAAGAACATCCTTGTCTGCACAGACGGCTCCGAATCCGCTAAATCTGCATGCCTTATGGGTGCAATGATTGGCAAGGCGGTGGGCGCAAAGGTCTCGCTGCTTACAGTCGCGCAGGAATTTCTCGATGAGGAAGTCGCATCTCAGTGCGACATTGAATGCAGCAGCGCAATAAAGGAAAAGATTGGAATCGATGTCGACGAGCGCATTTGCAGGGTCGGAAAGGGTGTAAAAAGTGTGAGGGAAGAAATCAACAAGCTGGCTCCGAAATATGACCTGATAGTCATGGGCTCAAGAGGCCTAAGCCGCCTTGAGCGTGTGAGAATGGGGCATGTTTCGCTTTCTGTAAAGGAGAACGCAGACTCAAATATCCTCATCGTAAGGGGCTTCAAGCTCTAAAGTCCGTGCAATTTTGCATGCCATCAGCAAATATTGCTTTTGGAAATTTAGTTAGATTTATATTAATCAGGAGCTAGAGTAAAAGAGAGGTGGGGCATTTTAATGAGAGACAAGATTAGAAACTTTTTTGTTATAATGGTCCTGTGCGCTGCTTTTGGGTACCTTGTGCTCTCGCCTTTTGCCATGTACAGGTATCATGCTGTGCACATGGACTTTCCCCTGCATGAAATGACTGTAATGGATGTCTTTACACCGGAACTCCTCCCATGGTCAGTTCCCTTTGCAGTTTTTGGCGGCTTGGTTGGAGCCATCATTGGTATAATGTACCTTAAGCGAAAGAAGGCAGAGGATGAAATCAAAAAATACGCGGCAGACCTTGAGCAGTCGAACCGCCTCAAAGACCTCTTCAGCGACATCATACGCCACGACCTCATGAACCCGGCAGGAATCATAGGCAACATGGTGACGATTTTGAAAACAGATGAAAAGCTGAAGGATTCCGGGGAACTTGAAGTAATAGGACGCAATGCCAGAAAGCTCCAGAGGATAATGGAGGACTCACGGGTGTACTCGAAACTCGAAGCAGGTGTGGAGCTTGAGAAATCTGACCTGGACCTCACAGGAATTATCGGGGGGGTAATTGATGGCCTTGGAATGAATTCCCTTGAGAAGGGAATATCTGTTTATTTCGATAGAGGGGAAGCGCACAAAATATATGCAAGCGAAATGATTGAGACTGTTTTTGTAAACATTATCTCAAACGCGATAAAGTACAGCAAAGAGGGGACAGAAATAAAAGTCAAAGTCAAGGACGATGGCAAGAACAAGATAGTGTCAATCGCGGACCAGGGGGACGGGATTGCGGACGAGTACAAGGAGGATGTGTTCGAGAGGTTCACGCGAAGGGACAAGTCAGGAGTCAAGGGGAGCGGGCTTGGGCTTGCAATCGTCAAGCTCACTGTGGAGATGCACGGCGGGCGCGTCTGGGTGGAGGATAATACATGCGAATATAGTGACGAACAGGGACGAACCCAGAAGAAGGTATGTGGCTCGATATTTTACGTGCAGTTGCCAAAAATCTGATTAGCCCTCCCCATAGTCTATTTCGATAATCCTCTCAACTATATGAATCAGCTCGAGCTGACGCTCGTTGAAAGCTCCCCGGAGCTTCATCCTCTCTATCGTGCCCCTGTTCTCTTTCACGAACAGGACGAAACTCTCCACAGCCCCGACGTTGCCAGTTTCTTCTTCCATAACAGACCTCCCTTCTGCCTACAGGCCCCCGAGGGGGGCCCGCTGTTTGTAGCCGTACCTCCAGATGCGGAGGCTGCACATGATGGGGCCCAGGAGCCTGAGCCTGTCCTTGACCTCCCCGTTGAACGGGGAGATGTCCATGGCTATCTGCTTTTTCATTTTCTATGCCTCATTTCTTCAGGGCCTCCTCGGCCTCGTCCGTCAGGAAGTAGAAGTTGGTGCGGTGGCGCTTCACCACGCCCAGTATGCCCTCCTCTACGAGGGCGGAGAGGTGGCCGTATACGGTCCGCCCCTTCCACTTGGTCTTCTGGACTATCCCGCCCCTTGTGACCTGCCCCTTCTCCATGGCAAACTCTATTATGGCGCTGTCGATTTCGTCCCCCCTTGCTATCTCCAGCCGCGCCTTGAACTCCTTCACTCGGCACACCTCACCCGGCTGCGGTTTCCAGCTTCTCCATGACGGCGAGGCGGACGTAGTCCTTTGGTGGGATTCCGAGCCTCTCGCTTAGGGCCTCCACCTTCCTGTAGGCGTTCTCGGGTAGGGATATCTTCACGGTTCTCGCGTCCACGGTTTCTATCTCCCTCACCCAGAGCTCCCTCCTGGGCCTGCCCCTGTAGTCCTCGCCCGCGTGGACCTTGCACCTTGCACGCACGAAGTCCCCTTTCCTTATCCCGGCGATGGTGCTCCGCACGGTCTCCTCCCTGCCGACTACAGAGACCCACGTCCCGCCTTTGAGCAGAATGTTGGACCTCATGCAGTTGCCGAAGGGCCTCGGCCAGCCCACTACCTCGACCTCTCCCTCGACTCCCTCAAACTCTGCCCTGAGGTTCATTTCGAGCCGCCTCCCCGGCTCGCTGTCTCAGAGTAGAAGCAGTTGGGGCACTTCAGCCTGTGCCCGGCGGCGACCAGTTTAGAAGCGCAGATGGGGCATATTTTTGTCAATCTTAACTCCTCCATTAGTAGAATATTCTACTATATTTATCCCACATAACGTTTGCCCTAGCTCGTGAAAAGTGAATTTGGAAGAGACCTGTTCTGTTAAATCTTGTGCATATAGCCGTGTAGGAACATGTGGAAAACTCTGGGACAAGATTGAGCAAAAATTTTATTAATCTCGCATGAGATTAAGACACCTTGGGAGCACTCTCAATGCCTCCAAAATTGAGATTTTAGGGACATTCTCCCGCCCATCAGCTCCCACTTTTCCTTACTCTTATGTTTAAACAGAAGTTCCTTGTTGGCGGGGGCGTGCCATCTGGAGTTTTAAAACTGGTGCTCCATGGAACGTTGGGTCAATGAACTTTAAAGTTATTTAGTCCCTATTCCAGTTGTTGGTGAAAATAAAAAAGTTGCGGGGATTGAAGAAAATAAAAATAGAGAGGGGTAAAGAGATACCCACTCACATCTTACCAATCTTGAACATCTTCGTGCTGCATTTGGGGCATGTGCCCTGTGCTGCCGGCTTGCCGTTCTTCATCGTGACGGCCTTTGCGTCTTTCATTTCCCTTTTTGCTTTACATTTCATACAATATCCTTCGACCATTTTATTCACCTGTTCACTAATCTCATTAGTATAATAAAAAAGTTGTGGGGGATTGATACACTGGTTCGTTTCTATTGTGATTTTGCTAACCTGAATCCGGTTCCAAGGTCGAATGTCTCATCTGGATAATAATGACGGAAATCTGACCTACAAATCCATGCCGAGTTGGTATAATGACATCCCCTGGTTACATACCCGGGCCCATTTGAAGGGCCTTTTGGATCCACTGCATCTTCTTCTGGATAATCACCGTAATAATCGTTGACATATTCTCCAATGTTTCCATGAATGTCATAAAGGCCCCATGGATTTGGTTTTAAAATCCCTACTGGTTGGCTTCTCTGATAAGTATTACGACCATACCAAACGTATTCATCTATTTTTGACTCATTTTCAAACGAGTACGGTGTTCTTGTGCCTGCCCTTGCAGCATATTCCCACTCAGCTTCAGTCGGTAGTCTATACTTATCAGTGTCTTCTATTTCATTGAGCTTTGCAATAAATTCCTGTATTTCACTCCATGAAACACTATCTACAGGGCATTCTTCACAGACCTCAAAAAATGAAGGATTATAACCCATTATTGCCCCCCACTGTTTTTGCGTAACCTCATATTTTCCCATGTAAAATGGCTTTGTTATTTTTACATGGTGGATTGGCCTTGAACTTCTACTTAATGGCCCCTCAGTTTCATTAGTCCCCATATCAAACTCTCCTGCTGGAATTAGAACAAATTCTATTTCTGATATAATGTCATTATTGATGGGTACCAATGGAATGGGATTTTCAGGTTTTTCAGGTACTCCTGTGTTGGGTAGAATTATTCTAACAACTCCTGGTTCTTTTGATAATTGTGGTATCAGACTTGGAGGTATCCAGACGATCATGTTATTGTTTTCTTTATATCCATCGAGTATGTCATAACCATCCGGAAAAGGAGTACTGGCATCCTCCAGTATGACTTCAACAGCAATTCTATAATAAGAAATAAGTAATGGCTTTTCAATTGAAAATTCCCTAGATCTTCTTGCATAAAATTCTGAGTTTTTTGCTTCCTCAATAGGATCATCAGCATTTGCTAATTCAATAAGAAATTCATCCGCATTTGGATAATCGTCTGGAGATAGTTCTTGCTTATGGTTTGTATCGTCATTAGGTGGGGCTTGAGGAGGAAGTGGTTCATCTTGGGGTGGTTCAACTGCAATTTTACTATTTATCTCTGTTAGGGGTTCATTTGTACAGCCAGAAATTAGGAAAAGAATTAACAGTATCCCCCAGTATTTCATGCTCTAAACTCTCGTTAGTATAATAAAAAAGTTGCGGGGATTTCAATCCTTCAACTTACTAATCGAAAACCTATAATCCCTCTCCATCTCCTGGTACTCGAGTATCTTCTTCACAAGCTTCTCGCTCCAAACACCCTCTATCAACGCCTTAGCAAGCGCTGACGCATTCAAATCACTTACCTCAAGCCACTTATCCTCTTTTTTTATTAAATCATCGAGCGCTGCCCTATCTGGAGTATCTTTTCGTGGAAACTTGTAGCTCTCGGTAGCTTTAACCCGGAGTTTATTGTCACTTCCCCGTACAACCTCGACCTTTTCCTTTTGTGCATATACAATAAGCGCTTCCTTAAGTTTTGCAAGCTCACTATCAAATTTGTCTATAAATGCCTTTTTCTCAGACATAAGTTCCGCGTATCTGTTTACAAGGTTCACCCCTGGCTCATTCAAGAACTCATTAGAGGGCAAATCACGCGTAAATGCAAGGTGTGCATGGTTAGGACAAAGCG
>JAHJSX010000113.1 GCA_018830205.1 archaeon
CCCGCACATGTTTGCGTTAAGCGCCCCTATCTCAAATAGTATTGCCCAGAGGAGATACTGCGGGATGAAGTCTGGACCTCTGTAAAGGCCCCCAATAACGGCAAGCACTGCAAGGGCGTGCAGGGGGATTACCAATCTTTTATCACAGATGTTAACACCTCCTTCTCCAAGGGTTTGATTTATGGCAATATAAATTTTCCCTATTTTATAACGACCATTGTCTTAGAGAAAGTTTTAATATACCAAAATGCAACCCTCACTCATGCCCCCAAGTCCATGGCTCATGCTTATTCGCGCGCCGTTTCTGTTGCTATCAATCGTGCTCGTGCTTCTTGGAACAGCCGTTGCTGTATATCAGGAAGTTCCTTTCAGCGTTGTTAACTTTATTCTCGCATTAATCGGCCTCGTCCTGCTCCACATTAGCGTGAACGTGCTGAACAACTACTTCGATTACAAAAGCGGCATCGACAAAGAGACAAAGAAGACACCGTTTAGCGGTGGCGTCAATGTGCTCGTGGATGGTACCATTAATCCTTCTACTGCCTATGGCGTGGGTCTTGGAACCCTTGCAGTCGGTCTTCTTATAGGGGTGTACTTCTTCAGAAATGTAGGCTGGGAGCTCCTGCCGCTTGTGCTTGTTGGCATCTTCTCTGTTTACTTCTACACGCCCGTGCTCTCAAAGCTCGGAATAGGGGAAGCGTTCGCGGGGCTTGGGCTTGGTACCCTCCCTGTGATGGGCGCGTATTTCGTGCAGGCGGGGACATTTAACATTGAAGCGCTCGTCGCATCCATCCCATCATGGGTCCTGACCCACAATTTGCTGCTTCTTAACGAATTCCCTGACGCTGAAGCCGACAAAAAGGCAGGCCGGAAGCACATCGTAATAACACTCGGAAAGCGAAACGCCGGCATCTACTACTCATTCCTCCTTATTGCAATGTATCTTTGGATAGTGGGTGCTGTTGTGCTCGGGTACATGCCCTATCCTGTGCTGATTTCACTTTTAACGGTGCCTAAGGCTCTTGCAGCAATAAAAGGCGCAATGCACGACTACGACAAGTTCGAGGAACTCATACCCGCGCAGGGTGCAAACGTCCAGACCGTTCTCGGAGTCCATGCGCTTCTGGCAGTTGGCTTCCTTGTAGCGAGCTTTCTATAAAGCTGGCGTCCATACAAATCGGCTTCACTAAATTGACTAATGTTAAAAAGTTGATATTTATAGTGGCATCTAAAATGAAAAAATTATTTTTGATTTTTATTATTTCTCTCGTTTTAACCGGGGGGAGTGTTGCAGGGGAAGATGAAGAAGTTGAGGCCAAGTCTGTTTATGACCTTTTGAAAACATACCAGGAGGCGCAGGACACTGACACAAGCGGGCTTGCGGCGCAGTTTGCCTTTCTTGCGTCTGCGAGATTGAACCTGCACGTCGGTGATGAAACTGTGGGTGTGGTGCTGGAAGACGGCAAAATCAGTGACGTCAAGGAAGGCGGCGTCAATGACCCCACAATGGAGCTAAAGACATCAAGAAAATATTTCAACTCAATTGCAACCTCCGAGCAGCCCCTCAAGAGAATCAATTATGGCCTTGACCAGGGTTTTGTCACAAAGCGCAGCCACGGAATCAGCGGGAAGAGCAAGGACAAGGTGATAGAGCGGGCCTTAAAAAAGCTTGACATCAAGGACGAGAAGGTAAAGAAAAGGATTGCAAAGAAAGTCGCGAAGGTGGCAAGAAAAGAGGGCAGGAAGTTCATTATAGAGGGGAAAGCTGCAGGACTGAAAAAGACCCGTATAGAGCTTGGCGGTGGGGACGACCTTGGCGACCGGGACATTGAAATTGAGGAGTTTACAGGATACAGGGATGATGCTCCTGAGGGCATAAGGAAGATGGACCTCGATGAAGGGGAGGAAAACCTCGGCGTATACGTGAAAATCGAGATAGAAGACATAGATGAGGTCGTTCTGAAGATTGACTACAGCGAGGAGGACCTTGATTACGCGATGCTTGATGAGGACAGCCTCACCATAAAATGGCTAAACGAGGAAACCGGCAAATGGGTAAAGATTAGGGAAGGCAAGCCCAAGTGGGTGAAGGAAGTCGGTGTCAACAAAGACGAAAAATATGTTTATGCTGTGCTCGAGCACGCGAGTGTTTATGGGGTTGCGGGCAATATAATAGGGGTTAGCAAGCTTGAAGAGCAAAGGGGCTATGAGCCCGCTTATTTTGAAAGTCCAGAAGAAGTTGAAAAAATAAGGTCCGGGGAGGAAAAAAGCGGGATAATAGACAGGATTCTGGACTTCGTCTTGGGACTGTTTCTTTAGATTTCTGCCAAAATACCATAAATATTTTTAATGGCAAAATTCCATTTTTAGATGGTGATAAAGATGACAGAGGTTGTTTCCGTGGACAAAAGCGGCAGGCTGGTCATACCAAAGCCCCTGCGCAAAGAGCTTGGGATTGAAGAGGGCACGAAGTTTTTGATATCATCTCTTGAGGGTGGCAGGGTCTCTTTGCAGAAGATTGACATAGAGGAGATTGCAGGCAGGCTGAGGAAGGAACTGAAGTCGG
>JAHJSX010000114.1 GCA_018830205.1 archaeon
AGCAAGAGAAAGTACGTCTACGCAATATTAATCGTGGGAGGCATGTTCCTCTCACCAGAACCCACACCGCTAACGCCCCTTTTTGTCACATTGACGCTTGTTATCATATATGAGATAACTGTCCTGCTTGCAAACGTAAGTTTTAAACGTAGGAAAAAGTAAAAGCACAGACATGTCGCAAAACTGTCCCATATGCAGCAAGGAGACCTCTCCTGAGAGGAAAATTCACGGGAGCCAGAGGGCAACAGAGTACGTCTGTGAAAACTGCAACATCGTCTGGTTCAAGGACACAGACAATAAGATGAAAATTACTATATCGAGCACGCACTCCAGGGCAAGCAAGTTAGGCGATGCTGATTTTGAAAAACTCATGAAAAGGATTGCTGAGTATGAACGGCCATAGGACGCTCGGCCAAAAAATTGAACACTTCACATCAGTCGATTCCACAAACGATATTGCAAAGAGACTGGCACGCGAGGGCGCAGGCGAGGGAACCGCAGTCATCGCTGATATACAGGAAAAAGGCCGCGGCCGGCTTTTGCGGGAATGGTCATCGCCTCTTGGAGGCGTGTGGCTTTCTGTGATTTTGAGGCCTGATACTACTTCTGAGCGGATTTCACTTTTACCGCTTATTGCGGGCAATGCTATTGCAAACACACTGAACAAGCTTTATGATATTGATGCCCGCACAAGATGGCCAAACGACGTTTTGATAGGCAATAAGAAGGTGTCCGGCGTACTTACTGAACTCGATACAGCTGAAAATTTCATTGTCGTCGGCATCGGCATAAATGCCAATATCGATGTGAGTGAGTTTCCTGAGGAAGTCAGGGGCATTGCTACTACGCTAAAAGAAGAGATGGGAAGGGAGGTATCAAAAGAGGAACTGATAGACTGCCTATTTTTGGAACTTGACGATATGTACGAACAATATGGCTCGGGTCTGGTAGAAATCAACTGCAGCACAATAAACAGGAGAGTTAAAATAATTACAGAAACGTATGAATTAACCGGCACTGCAAAAGAGGTTGATGAGACCGGCGCACTAATCCTTGAGCTTGAGGATGGCACAACAAAAAGGATAATCGGCGGCGACTGCATCCACCTCGACGATTCAGCATGATTATATATCTGTATATATTGTATAGCCTAAATCAATAAAAGACATCCATGCTAAATCTATAATCGATGGGGTTTGGTTTTGAGTCAGTAGTCAGGGCAGTATTTCCAAAGAAAAAAGAGAGGGTGCGGCTTAGTGAGAAGGTCCAGGAAGGGACGGACGTGCAAGAACACATAAAACGGGCCACACGAATAATAAAAGAGACCATAAAGGAGCCGGACGAGCTCCCACAAGAGGGGAATATTCCTGCCATCAGAGAGTTTTTAGACGGCGACTAATACCGTAACAGTATTATATGCGGGAACGGAAAAATATCGGCAATGAAGAGAACATTCGCGCTTTTGGTATGCATAATACTTATTTTGGGATGCACGGGGGGAAAGACCCACAATATCAAGCTGACTAGCGAAGTGACACCGGCAAAGGTAACCCTCGAACAAAAAGAACAGATTAGGGTTGATGTCCGGGCCACAAACGTGGGCACATCTCTTGAGAAAATCACCGCCGATGTCATTAAAACCGAGGGCGTTATTATCATACCCCCCAACAGGACAACATTCTCCTTGAAAAAGGAGGAAAGCAGGACAATCATTTTTATGGCATACCTAACTGATGAGGCAGTTCCAGGGGATTATATCATCGACATCAAAATAGAGACAGAATCAGGGGACATTATCTGGGACAGGGCAAGGGTCAGGGTAGAACAGGAATCCAGCATATTTTAATAGCCCCAATAGAAAAAACATTATATATTCATTGCATATAATCTTCTTTTTCGAGGGCCCGTGGTCTAGTTGGTTACACCGCAGCCTTTTTCTCGGCATTGCCTCCAAAAACCCTGGGGAAAAATATAATTATACCCTCAAATCGAATAAGTGGTATTGTAACAAAGCGAAAATACCACATAGTGATGATCAACCAATCTGTTGGTTGGGCCCGTGGTCTAGTTGGTTATGACGTCGCCTTGACATGGCGGAGGTCGTGAGTTCGAATCTCACCGGGCCCATTTCAATCCACTCGAAATCAAGCGATACTGACAGTTGAAGTGGATGATTTCTCGCGTCTTGACCCTTAAACAGTTCGCCTTCGGCGAACTGAATTAATTTCCCCCTGGTTTTTGCGAAGCAAAAAGGCTGTGTGTGATTAGCTTTATATATGAAATTCTACAATCACATCTTTGAGGTTGGTAAAATGTCTGAAGAGGTACTTTTGGTCAACGACATAATGGCGAAGGACGTTATAACGGTAAATGCAAACAGGCCTGTATCAGAGGTGATTAAGATTCTGGTCGAAAAAGACATATCTGGCGTAGTCGTTGCAGACTATGTAGGGGACGTTGTTGGGATGATATCTGCAATCGACGTTTTCAAGGTATTCAACGAAGAGAAGAATGACAAGGAATTTATCGCTGAGGATATAATGACGCCCTATGCGATAAACATACAGCCTGAAATGCCTGCAGAAGACGCCGCAAGGACTATGCTTGAAAACGGTGTCCACAGACTTGTGGTCACGATGTCGCCTTCAAAGCGAAAACCCATAGGCATCATCTCTTCGACAGACATTTTGAGAGCATTTGGATAGATGTTCACAGGGAAGATTTATTCCGGCTGGATGGAGGACTCACAGGGTGAGAAAATAAAGGAAATCCTGAAGAACGTTAGGCCCCAAAAGCGCGTTCTTGACATTGGATGCGGCCCCGGTTTTCTTGAAAATTTCATAAGCGACTCATTCATGGTCGACACAGACCTCGAAAATTTAAAAAAGGCAAAAGGGGAGGGCAACAAGGTTCTTGCAGATGGCTCACACCTCCCGTTTAAGGACAAAAGTTTTAAAACCATATTTTGCATTGATACAATACATTTATTAGACACGGAAAAAATTAAAGAAGAAATCAAAAGAGTGCTAAGAGGCGGAACAGCAGTAATTACTGCGTTTTGCAATGAGTACAACAAATCAGAAAAGATGTCAAAGCTAAGGGAACCGTTTGAAGACTTCAATATAGAACGGGAGTTTTTTGCGGGCAAGCGCGAGATGGACGCAGTAATCGTGGTTCGAAATAACTAAGCGGCCGTAGTATAGCCTGGTTATTACCTAGCGTTGCCAACGCTATTACCCGGGTTCGAATCCCGGCGGCCGCATTTCAATCCACTCCTCCCACTTCTGGCTTCGCCCTCGTGCTCGTCGCGTCTTGACCCTTAAACAGTTCGCTCGTGCGAACTGAATTTTCTTTTCCCAAGGGTTTTCTTTTTCTAAAAGAAAAGGCCGCCGGCTTCCGCATTTTTTATATATCAAGGCGTTCTGTAAATGGTGAAAGGTGTGATATAATGAGAATTATAGTCATTTTCGTGGTGCTTTTGGCTCTGGCATTAATCGGGGCCACATATACAGATACTCCAAAAGACGGTTTGAATGATGCAAAAGGAGAGCCACAGAATAAGTCTCTAATAATCTTTAATGCAATCAAGGATAATGGCATCGAGATTGAAGATGCATACACAACAAATGGCAGCGAAGTCAAGGAGGCATTTGGCCTTGAGGATTCTGAAATTGCAGATGAGGCAGAGATTGCATTTGTAATTTTTAGGTATTCTGATGCTGAGGGCGTTGACATAAAGGTAGGGTCAACGCTGGAAATAATATCCACTGTTTTCCTGGCTGAACCGTCTATCGACGGCGTTTTGGTCATGCCCTATGACCCTGAAGTGTTCGCCCTTGGGGGCGGGACAAACCTTATTTATGTAAACCGCAGCCACCTTGAGGGATTGGCGCTCCAAAACCTGCCGCCAAGAACAATTTATAATAAACTCGACTTTTACACAATACTTCAATCGTAAGTGATTTAGATGAAGGTTAACAGAAGAAAGATGGCCACGAGCAGGATAGAAATCCTGATGCAAAGAGCAGAAGAGGCGTACCCACGGGACAAAGCCCTTGCACACAGATATGCGGCCCTCGCAAGGGGGCTTTTGACGCGGCACAACGCGAAGTTCCCGAAGCATTGGAAGCGAAGGGTATGCAAAAAATGCGGCAAATTCCTGGTAGTGGGAGACAACTGCCGGGTCAGGACGCATAAAAGCAGGGTTACAATTACCTGTCTCGAATGCGGTGATGTGGTACGGGTACCATTTAAATAATTTGACGAGGTTAATTAATCACGTGATGGAGAATTCAAAATGACAACATTATATGATGTTCCACCGGCAGAGCTCATAGAAGGGCTAAAAACAGAGCTTAAAAAAGAGAGTTCTGTAAAACCCCCTGAGTGGGCAGCCTTTGTAAAAACAGGAGCAGATAAACAGAAGGCTCCAGAGCAGGAGGACTGGTGGTACGCGCGAAGTGCATCAATCCTTTGTAAATTATATAAAAGCGGCGGTCCAATTGGCATACAAAGACTGAAAAGAAGGTATGCCGGCAAAAAAAACAGGGGACACAAACCCGACAAAAACCGGGGTGCAAGTGGTGCAGTTATCAAGCACATACTTGTACAGCTTGAGGGTGCAGGGCTTGCCCAAAAGACCAAAAGAGGAAGAATCATCACCAAAGAAGGCACTTCGCTTCTTGACAAAACGTCTCACAAAATCAAAAGAAGTGCCGAAAAAACCAAAAAATAAACGGAGTTGGCCGGGCACATGGAAGGGGACCTTGACGAAATCAGGAAAAGGAAGCTTGCAGAATTGCAGCGGGGTCTCCAGGAACAGAAAATCGCAGAAGAGCAGGCAGCACAGATTGACGTAGCGAAAAGGCAGATCTTGATGAGCGTTCTCACGCCAGAGGCCAGAAACAGGCTAGCAAACATCAAGCTTGCAAGACCAGATTTCGCCGCGCAGATTGAAAATCTACTCATCCAGCTTGCACAAAGCGGACAGCTGGCAGAAAAAATCGGCGACAAGCAGCTAAAGGAAATCCTTTTGAAGATACAAACGAAGAAAAGAGACATCAAGATTAATAAAGTTTAAATGATTTATTAAATGGAGGCAACGATATGTCAAAAGTTAACTTACCCAAAAAAATCAGGCTTGCAAAAGCAACAAAACAAAACAGGCCCATCCCTATATGGGTTGTTGCAAAGACTCTTGGACGGGTTAGAACACACCCCAAAAGGAGATTCTGGCGAAGAAGCAAACTGAAAGTATAACTGGAGTGATTAAATGGAAAGAGTTTTTGTCATCCCTCTCAGGGAAGTAAAAAAAACACCAAGGTCAAAGAGAGTCCAAAAAGCAGTAAAATTCATCCGCGGTTACATTTCAAAGCACATGAAAACCGAAGACGTGAAGTTAAGCGATGCCTTAAATAAGAAAATCTGGGAGCAGGGTATGCGGAACATCCCATCTAAAATTGAAGTCAAGGCATCTGTGGGTGAGGATGGGGGTGTACTGGTTACTCCAGTAGAGTGAGATTGTGACCGGGCTAATTTCCTATAACAAAAACCCAAATGTTGGTGTTGTTGCCAGAGTGAACGATAACACTGCCCTGGTGCCGTCTCATTGTCCAAGGGATTTTTCGAATGTCTTGGAAAAAGATCTTGAAGTCGAAGTCATAAAAACCAATATATGCGGAACGTCTCTAATCGGGGCAATGACTGTGATGAATAACAGTGGGATACTGCTCCCGAAATTTGTATATAAGAAAGAGGCCGAAGCAATAAAAAAATCGGATTTGAATGTCGGGATTCTTGAAGACAAGTTCACAGCGCTTGGAAACCTGATACTCGCAAACGACAAAGGCGCAGTTGTCAACAAGAAATTTACAAAGGGTTCAATTAGAGCGATTGAGGATGTAATGGATTTGGAAGCAGTAAAAGGAGAAATTGCGGGCTTTGGCACCGTAGGGAGCTTGGGCATCACAACAAACAAGGGTGCACTTGTGCATCCCCTTGCAAGGGAAGATGAAATAGAGCTTATCGAAAGCGCGCTCAAAACAGATGTCGACATAGGAACCGTAAACAGGGGGGCCGGATTCGTCAGGACCGGCATACTCGCAAACACGAAAAACGTTCTTCTTGGCGATTTGACTACAGGGCCAGAGATAACACGGATTGAAGAAGCATTAGGATTACTTTGAGGTGATTTATATGACATTATACGAGATTAAAGGAAAATTTTTAATGGGAGATAAGATGCAGCCATTTGTAAAGGAGTATAGCGCAGAAAAAGAAAGCCATGCGCTTGAACATGTTTACTCCGAATTTGGAAGCAAGCACAAGACTCCGAGAGACAAAATCAAGATTGAGGAAATCAAAAAGAAGGAGTGACCGCCCTTGAAGGAAGAAGACGTTCTAAAAGAGTATGAGTTCTACAGAAACCAGCTTGAGACGTTGCAGCAGAACCTGAACCTCGTCGATAACAGTTTAGTTGAGTTAAGAATGGTAAGCAAATCTCTTTCTGAGATAGGGGCTGCCAAGAAGGAAAGCGAGGTATTCGTGCCCATTGGGTTTGACTCATTTATAAAGGCGAAAATCACAGACCCAGATAACGTGGTTGTCGGCATTGGAGCGGGTGTTGCAGCAAAAAAGACAATAAAAGAAGCAAAAGATGATTTCGAAGAAAGGATTAAGGAGCTTGAGACGGTAAAGGCCGACAACACATCAAATCTTGAGTCTGTCATTTCAAAACTGCGAGAAATCGAGCCTTCAGTCAAGAGTATTGTTGCACAATCGCAATCCGGCAAAAAAGAGGGCTAAGTGTGTTCGGTTTCATAAAAAAGAGACTGTCCGATTTAACAGACGTGGTGCAGGGAGAGGTAGTTTTAGATGCAGGAAGGCTTGAGGAGCTGATAACTGATTTTGAGACCACTCTGCTTGAGGGCGATGTTGCATTCGAAGTTTGCGAATTGCTCAAAGAGCGTCTAAAAGAAAGTCTTCAGGACAAACGGGTCAAAAGAGCAGAACTTAAAGATATCATGAAGAATTCCCTTAAAGACGGGATCCTTGAAATCTTCCCGCCGAAATCCGATAATCTTCTCGCTTTAATTAGGGGAAAACCGCAAAAGCCCTACATCATCGCATTTGTGGGCATAAACGGCACAGGCAAGACCACGACAATTGCAAAGATTGCACACCTCTTGGTGAAAAATAATATGGTTCCAGTACTTGCTGCAAGCGACACATTCAGGGCCGGAGCAATTGAGCAGCTTGAAGAACACGCGAAAAGACTTGACGTACGAATGATAAAGCACGACAAAGGCGCAGACCCCGCCGCAGTCGCGTTTGATGCGATTGAGCATGCAAAAGCCGCAGGGAAAGACGCAGTGCTTATAGACACGGCAGGCAGGATGGAGACAAACACAAACCTGATAGAAGAGCTTAAAAAGGTTGTACGGGTCACAAAACCTGACATGGTGATATTCGTGGGGGATGCACTGACTGGAAATGCTGCCCTTGACCAGGCCGAAACATTTTCAAGCGCAGTACCCATTGATGGCACAATCCTCACAAAAGCAGACGCAGATGCCAAAGGAGGTTCTGCGATATCCATTGCATATGCCACAAAGAAGCCCATAATGTTCCTTGGCACAGGCCAGGAATACAAAGACCTGATAGAATTCGACCCCGTGTGGTTTACAAACGAAATCTTAAACTAATTTCAGTAGTTCGTAAAGTACCTGTGTAAATCAGCCTAATAAACATTCCTGAGCACCGAATTTTACATCAGCATACTCTTTTTTGTCACGCTGGGAACTACACCAAGTCCAGCAATTCCCAAGTCCAGCGAAAAGTCCTTACAATCCCTCCTTTTTCCAGAGTTTATCGCTGGAGTCAGACCTGGATGGTGACATCCGCGGCGAACCCGAGGATGTCCTCGATGGCGCGTGCCACCTGCCTGAGCATGGTTTTGAACCTCCACTCGACAAGCCTTCTCCCTCCCCGCCGCCTGACGCTGACATAGAGCCAGTGCAGGTATATCCAGAGGTTCATGAGCAGGAAACCCAGACCGATGTAGAGCAGGCGGAGGAC
>JAHJSX010000115.1 GCA_018830205.1 archaeon
CTAATCACCCCATTCTCCCTGTGAAAGGCGCGTATTGCCGCATCTGTGCCGTGCCCTTCTGCCTCAGGCGCGAAAGTATAAACAAGAAATCCGGATGCAAGGCCCCCCAGTGTAAGAATCACCGGTATTAACCAGATCCTTGTTGGCGAAACCCAATTTGTGGTGTTAGCTAGACTTTCGCCGGAGTTCGGTGGGAAAAAGCCTGCGCCCCCTCCTAAGAAATATTGGGCTCCAAGTTTTAAGCCTTCAAAAAAGACAATGGAGCTAAGTCCTGCGATTATTCCTATCAGGATGCTGATTAAACTCCATTTCCTAAGGTAACTTTTTTCCCACTCCCTTTGCAAGTTGAATTTCGGCATTGAATAGGGTCGTTGCCGCTGTTAAATAAAGGTTTTTGCCCCAAATAATTTATATTCGCTTCCTTCGATGCATTTCCATGCAAAAAATTGGAATTTCCTCGATGGCCCTTTTTAAATACAGCGCAAAAGATGCGTTAAAAAGAGCATCCGAGCACGGATTTACGGCATGGGAGATAATGCTTGAGGGCAGGCACTTCCAAAAAGACTACACAGAAATAAAAGAACTTGCAGATTCATATGAAATTGAGCTTTTCGTTCACGTCCCCTTCTCGGATCTCAACATTGCAAGCCTCAATGAGGGTATCAGAAAAGAGACGCTTGCGCAGGTTTTCTGGGCCATTGAAACAGCGGACTTTCTTGATTCAAAGCTAATTACATTTCATTCTGGAAGGCCCTCTAATGTAGGAGTATCCTTGCGGAGTGAGGCCAAAAAAGCCAATCTTGAAAGCATCAAAGAGATTCTAAAGTTTGGCTGCGATTTTGACCTCCGGCTTTGCATTGAGAACATGCCGAATTTTCCTGGTGCATTCTGCTGTGAGATTGATGATGTGCGAAGCATTTTGGACGCAAATCCGGAACTTGACCTCACCCTTGATATTGCTCATGCGCATACATGCGGCGATGAGGTGGAGTACATAAAAGAGTTTAAAGACCGGATGCTGCACGTACATCTTCATGATACAAAAAGGGACAATGATTCCCACGGGGCCGTGGGCGAGGGCGATATCGACTTCAGGCGGGTATTTTACAAGCTTAAGGATTTCAAAGGGTACGGGATAATAGAGTCAAAAAGCGAGAGAGGGGCGGTGCAAAGCATGCAGAAATTTGAGGAACTTATCAGTTCTTAATGACTTTTACCCTGGAGACCCTTCTCCTAACCATCCTCTCTACCACAAGAGTAACGCGGTCTACCTCCACCTTCTCGCCCGCCATCGGAATATCGCCAAGTTTACTTAAAACGAGCCCTCCCAGTGTCTCAAAGCCTTCTTTCGGCAGGGACGTTTCGAGGGCCTCGTTGACATCGTCGATGCTCGTTTTTGCGTTTACGAGTGCTGTTTTTTCATCAATTATCTTGATTGGGTGTTCTTCTTTTTCATCCAGTATTTCACCCATGATTTCTTCAACAAGGTCTTCCAGTGTAATAAGCCCGTCCGTGCCGCCATGTTCATCGACTACGATGGCCATCTGGGTCTTGCCTTGCTGCATCTCATCAAGTATCTCATCAAGCTTTTTGGTCTCTGGAACGTAGTATGCCTGGCGCATTATGTCCTTGACCAACGCGCCGCTTTTGGCTGGCTTTAGAAGGTCTTTTGAGAAAAGGAAACCGACAATGTTGTCGATATTGCCGTCATAAACCGGGGTCCTTGCATATCCGGTCTCAAGCACCAGTTTTTTTGCCTCTTCAAGGGTCGCGCTGGCTTTTATGCCCGAGATGTCGAGTCGCGGGACCATTACTTCCTTGGCCGTCGTATCCCCGAATTTGAAAACGCCGTTTATCATCTCTCTTTCTTCTTTCTCTATGACGCCTTCGCTTTCCCCGACCTCGACAAGCATTTTTATCTCTTCTTCTGTTACAAATGGTTTATTTGAATCCGCCCCTAAAACGTTTATAATCGCTTTGGTTAGCGCCACTATGCCCCTTACTATCGGATACATAATCGTCACGAGCGCAGAGATAGGGCGTGCCACGAATAGGGATGCCCTTTCAGAATAGCGTGCCGCAAGTGCTTTTGGTATTATCTCACCGAATATCAGTATCATTAAAGTCGCTGCCCCGATTGCCACGCCCACGCCAGTGCCCCCGAACATGGATATTGCAAACGTCGTGACAATTGAAGCAATGGCCACGTTAATCAGGTTGTTCCATACCAGGATAGTGGCCAGAAGTCTGTTTGGTTTTTCGTGCAGTCTTTTAAGTATCAATGCGTTTTTTGACCCCTCTTCCACCATCTTTCTTATTCTAATCTTGTTTGCCGAGAATATCGCTATCTCAGAACCTGAAAAAAATGCAGAAAGCAAAAGTAAGATACAAAGCCCTATTATTTCAATCCATGTAGAGACCAACTACCTATATCCCCCTACTCTAAAAGAACGGCGTTGATGGTTCCATCCTGCCCAGGCCTTGAGGTGACTTTTGCAGGTCCTAGCTTGGTATCTATGATTGCGCCTTTTGTTACCACATTTCTCCTGACATAGTGCAGATTTGCCTTGTTGTCACTTACGCCTAGAATTTCTGTTTTTTCGCTCTTTCCTTTTTTTGTGATTGTGTTTGCGTATTGTGCAACTCTGAGTTTGACCTTCGTGGTGTTTCCCATGCTACTCACTGTTTTGGCGCGTGCCTCACCTACTTTTGTCTCGATCTGCTCGCTGCCAATTTCAAAGTTCTTCTTACCTCTGTGGCGTCTAAGCTTGCCGCCAGTTGTCTTTCTTTTAGATTTTCCATGCCATAATGCCATAAGCGTCTCCGAAATATGCTAAGTTTCCTAACATTTAAAATTTATTTGTCATTTAATATTAAATCTGCGCCGTTTTTTAGAAGCGTTTCTGCGGCATCCGTGCCGATTTTTTCTGCGTCTTCTGGTGCTCCCTCTTTTGTAACTTCAATTTTTTTCTTTCCGTCTGGAGAGATTACAACTCCCTTGAGGCTTAGCGTGTCACCTACCTTGGTGTATGCCCCAATTGGCACCTGGCATCCGCCTCCGAGCCTTTTCAAAAACGCTCTTTCTGCTTTGACTCCCGTCAATGTTTCTTCATGGTTTATAGCACTTAGATACTCATTCACCTGTGAATCTTTCCTTGCAACCACTGCTATCGCGCCCTGGCCAACTGATGGTACAAATACGTCCAGCGGCAGGTCCTCAGTCACGTGCTCAAGAAGTCCAAGACGCTTAAGGCCGGCTTTGGCCATTATTATCGCGTCATACTGTCCTTCATTTAGCTTCCTGATGCGCGTCTCCACGTTTCCCCTTAAATCCTTCACCTCTAAATCCGGGCGCGTGCTAAGTGCTTGGGCCCGCCTGCGGAGGCTGCTGGTGCCAAGCACTGCGCCCTCTGGAAGTTCGTCCATGCTTCTTGCCTCCCTTGCTATGAGAACATCGTTGACAGGCTCCCTCTTTGGGGACGCTGCTATTTCGATGCCATCCACCAAATCTGTGGGCACGTCCTTCATGCTGTGGACCGCAAAATCCACATCCCCTCGGGCTACCGCCTCGTCAATCTCCTTTACAAAAAGCCCCTTTCCTCCGATTTTTGCAAGCGGGGCGTCGAGAATCTTGTCCCCGGTTGTCTTTATTATTTTAGTTTCAAAAGATAATTCTGGAAATTTTTCTTTTATCATTCTGGATATTATTTCAGTCTGGGTTAGGGCCAGCTTTGAGCCGCGGGTGCCAATTTTTAGTTTCATGGCAACGACCTTAGTGATTCCTCGATTTTAGAAAGAGTTTCATCTATCTCACCCTCGCCATGTGCATAAGAAATAAAGTTGCACTCGTACTGTGAGGGAGGGAAGAATACGCCGTTTTTCAAAAGTTCCTGCTGGAGCTTCAGGAAGGTGTCTTTATCGGCTTTTAGGGCGGTCTGGTAGTCCACTACGTCCATGCCCGTAAGATACATCTGGAACATTGATGCAATACCATAGATTCTGCTTTCAACTCCAATGTCCTTCGTGATATCTGCAAGCCCCTTTCTCATTCTATCTCCAAGTGAATTGACTTTCTCATAAACGCTGCCATCCTCAAGCGCCTTCAGGGCCGCAAGTCCTGCTGCCATTGAAAGCGGGTTTCCATTGAAAGTGCCGGCCTGGTAAACCTTTCCGAGTGGCGCCATGTTCTCCATAATCTCGCGGCTCGCGGTTATTGCGCCAATAGGGAGGCCGCCTCCCAGTATCTTTCCAAGCGTTGTGATATCAGGCAGGACTCCAAAGTGCTCCTGGGCCCCGCCATACGCAAGCCTGAATCCGGTGATTACTTCGTCGAAAATCAAAAGAGTGCCGTTATCAGCAGTAGCCTCCCTTAAAAATTTCAAATAACCGTCCTTGGGCATTATGCATCCAGCATTGCCGATGATTGGTTCAATGATAAGGGCTGCAATGTCTTCGTCCTTAAGTGCATTTTCCATAGCAGATTCATCGTTGAACGGTACAATTATCGTGTTTTTTGTTGTATCTTCTGGCACGCCGGCAGAGGTTGGCATGCCGTGTGTGGTGGCGCCGCTTCCTGCCTTTACCAGTACATAATCATGCGCCCCGTGAAATGCGCCCTCGATTTTTATAATTTTGTTTTTTCCTGTGTAGCCGCGGGCAAGCCTGATTGCGCCCATTGTGGCCTCGGTTCCAGTGTTTACGAAACGCACCATCTCGGCGCTTGGCAAGGCCTGCGTTACTTTCTTTGCAAAATTTAGTTCAAGTTCTGTTGGGGTTCCATAAGCGCTGCCGTTTTCTATCTGGGCCTTGACGGCCTCGACTACCCTCGGATACGCATGACCCAGTATGAGGGGACCGTATGCAAGACAGTAGTCTATATAAGAGCGCCCGTCTTCATCAAATATTCTACAACCCGCTCCTCGTTTTGTGAAAAAGGGATACGGCTTCATGGCCCTTACAGGAGAGTTTACTCCCCCCACAAGGTACTTCTTTGACTGCTCAAAAAGCTCCTCGGACCTCAATTACTCCAGCATCCTTGCAACGTCTTTTGCGTGGTAGGTAATTATCATGTCTGCCCCTGCCCTCTTTATTGATGTCATGATTTCCATGACGACACGTTCCTCATCAATATAACCCTTCTTGCCTGCAGCCTTCACCATTGCATATTCCCCGCTTACATTGTAGGCCGCAGTCGGCATCGCAAACTCGCTTTTGACCCTGTAAATCAAATCGAGGTAGGATAGGGCTGGTTTTACCATCACGATATCCGCGCCTTCCTCTATGTCAAGGTAAACTTCCTGCATGGCTTCATTTGAGTTTGCATAGTCCATCTGGTAGCTCCTTCTATCTCCAAAAGAGGGTATGGAATCTGCTGCATCCCTGAACGGACCGTAAAACGATGAGGCGAATTTTGCGGCGTATGCCATTATTATCGTGTCAATGTATCCTTCCCCATCAAGAGCCTCGCGGATTGTCCCAACCCTGCCGTCCATCATATCGCTGGGAGCGATGATGTCAGCACCTGCTTGTGCATGAGAGAGCGCCTGCTTTGCCAGAAGCTCAAGTGTTGGGTCATTTAACACCTTATCGCCCTCGACAACCCCGCAGTGCCCGTGGTCTGTGTACTCGCACAGGCAAACATCGGTAATGACAACCAGATCATCTCCAACCTCGTCCTTTATCTCGGCTATTGCCCTTTGTATTATGCCGTCTTTGTTGTATGCTTGA
>JAHJSX010000116.1 GCA_018830205.1 archaeon
AAAAAAGCGAAATCGACCTGCCCACACCGCTTTGCTGCACGGCAGGCGCCACCACCGTTATATCATCGATGCCCTTAACTGCTTCAACGGCCGCCTTAATCCCTGGCGCGCTTATCCCATCGTCGTTCACCACGAGTATCATGACAAATGATATATAGCGATGATGTAAATATTTTGCGCAATGGTTTCGACGAGAAAACTGGACCACATAAACATCTCATTGAAGAGGGACGTCCAGAGCAAAATCAAAAATGGATTTGAGGATATCACGTTCGTTCACAGGGCCCTGCCAGAGATTGACCGCGACGAGATTGATACATCCTGCGAGTTCTTTGGCAAGAAAATCGGGGCCCCAATTTTTATTGCAGCAATGACCGGGGGCCACGAGAAGGCAAAGAAGATTAATGAAAACCTGGCGCTTGCGGCAGCCGAACTCAACATCCCGATGGGCGTGGGAAGCCAGAGGGCGGCAATCGAGGAGGAGGGGCTTGCACCGACATACTCGATTGTAAGGGAGGCGGCGCCTGACATATTTCTAATCGGAAACGTAGGTGCAGTACAGTTTGCAGAAAATTATGGCATAGAAGAGGCAAGAAAAGCAGTCGAGATGATAGATGCGAACGCGCTTGCAGTCCACTTGAACCCACTCCAGGAGGCGATTATGCCCGAGGGAGATGTAGATTTTAAGGGTGCGCTTGATGGCCTAAAAAAACTAAAAGATTTAAGCGTCCCTGTGATAGCAAAGGAGACAGGCGCCGGCATTGCAATGGAAGAAGCGAAGCTTCTTGAGGCAGCCGGAGCAAAAGGCATCGACGTCGGGGGGCTTGGCGGAACATCCTTCTCGGCAGTCGAATACTACCGGCGCAAGGGATTTGATGAGACGTTTTGGGACTGGGGCATCCCGACAGCAGTCTCAACAATCGAGTGTTTAGCAGGCACAAGTTTAAATATAATGTCCACAGGAGGTATTCGCAACGGGCTGGAAGTGGCCAAGGCCGTTTCCCTCGGCGCTGTTTCTTGTGGTATTGCACATCCACTGCTTGCAGAGGCTTTGAAAGGGAAGGACGAGGTACGAAATGCCCTTATCAAAATAATAGATGAATTGAAAACAGCTATGTTCCTTACGGGGGCCAGGACAGTCGAAGAACTAAAAGGGGTTGATTTGGTAATAACTGGAACAACCAACGATTGGCTTTCCAACAGGGGCATAGACACAAAAAAATTCGCAAGGAGATAATAATAATGAAAATAACAACAGTTGGCGGCTACGAAGAAGTAGGCCGCAACATGACTGCCGTTGAAGCAAGCGGCGAAACATTCATAATAGACATGGGCATCCGGCTTGACCGGGTGATGATTCACGAGGATACAGACACATCAGAGATGAGCCAGAAAGAACTCATCGATAAGGGAATTGTGCCGGACATATCGAAGGTGAAAGGGAACGTAAAGGCCATAATACTTGGCCACGGGCACCTTGACCACATCGGCGCTGTCGCGCATCTGGCAAAAAATTACAAGAACGCCCCTATTATAGGAACACCATATACGATTGAGCTTATAAAGCACGAGAGGCGGTATGCCACGATTCCAAACCAACTTGTCGTACTTGAGCAGGGGGAGACAATGGACATATCCAGCAAAACAAGCATTGAGTTTGTGAGGATGACGCATTCGATTCCCCACTCAACCATGTGCGTGGCGCATACAAACGAGGGAACGCTCGTATATGCAAACGACTTCAAGCTTGACGACACCCCAGTAATAGGCAAAAAGCCGGACTACGACAGGCTTAAACAGATTGGAAAAGATGGCGTTGACGTGCTGATTGTCGAATCCGTGCATGTCTCAAATGAAGGGCGAACGCCCTCCGAGGAAATCGCAAAGAAGCTGACAGAGGACATACTCCTTAAAAGCGACCCTGACAAAGGCGTCGTTATCACGACTTTCTCATCGCAAATCGCAAGGATTCAGGCCATAACAGAAATCGCAAGCAGCATGGGCGTTACGCCACTTTTGCTTGGCCGCTCGATGCAAAAATACACGAGCATCGCGGAGAAGCTGAAAATCCTTGACCTTCCTGATGGCACCCTGGTGTACGGCGACCAGAAATCCATAAAGAAGGTCCTCACAAGGGTAGTAAACGACGGCAAGGAAAAATACCTGCCGATAGTCACAGGCCACCAGGGAGAGCCAGACGCGCTACTTTCAAAAATTACGGCCGGCAAACTCCCCTATAAAATAGAGCATGACGACCAGGTCATATTTTCATCAGGCGTGATACCAAACCCGATCAACGAAGCAAACCGCTATGCCCTCGAGACAAAGCTCCACATGCTTGGTGCAAGGATTTACAAGGACGCCCACGTTTCAGGCCACGCATCAAAGGAGGACCACAGGGACGTGCTGAAGATACTGCAACCCAAGAACATCATACCATGCCACGGCAATCTGACAATGCTTGCAACATACGCGGAACTGGCAGAGGAGCTTGGCTATTCAATTGACAAGGACATATACCTGAGAAGGAATGGGCAAGTAGTGAATCTATAGATTTCTGTATTCCTTTAGCTTTTCTTTAAGACCAGCGTCTTTTATAGCAAGGATTTCAAGCGCCAGGAAAGCCGCGTTCTTGGCGTTGTCAACCCCCACCGTTGCAACAGGCACTCCCGGCGGCATCTGCGCTATTGACAAAAACGAGTCGAGGCCGCTGAGTTTCACATTCTTCGGAAGCCCTATTACAGGCTTTACAGTGTGCGATGCAATTGCACCGGGAAGTGCGGCAGATAGTCCTGCTACGCCTATAAATACGTCGCTTTTTGAGTTTTTCACGATTTCCTCAACACGCTTAGGCGTCCTGTGCGCGGATGCAACGTGGGAGTCAAATTCCACTTCGAATTCCTTTAATACTGCCTCTATTTTCTCAACAAGGTCTTTGTCGCTTTCACTTCCTGAAATTATCGTAATCATCTGTAACTCTCCAGTGCATCACGCATTCTTTTTACTCCCTCTTTAATATTTTCCATGCTTGTCGCGTATGAAAGGCGCAAAAATCCCTCGCCCTTCTTACCGAACGCACCGCCCGGAATCACTGCGACCCCGTTTTCAAGCAGGTAGTTTGCGAGCTTGAATGAGTCCGGCTCATAGCTTTTGAAGTCTGCAAATGCGTAGAAAGCACCCTTGGGTTTAATGCAGGTGACACCATCTATCGCATTTAGCATATCGACTATTACTTCCCTTCTCTTTCCAAACTCCACCACCATCTCTTTTACGCAGTCCTGCGGGCCTTCAAGCGCT
>JAHJSX010000202.1 GCA_018830205.1 archaeon
ATCGCGGTGTTTCAGGCAGGCTTGACGGCGTCGAATTTGTGGATTATGCTGGACTTGTGGACCTGATAGAAAATAATAAAGTGGCAACTTTCTAAAGCCTAACCGAGACTTTCAATAATCTCTTGTTTCAACTCTTCGATGCCGGTGCCGTGTTTTGCTGAAATTGGCACATATTCCCCCTCTTTTGATTTTCCAATATCGATTTTGTTCAGCACATACATGACCGGCACGTCAAGAGCTTCAATCTTTGCGAGAGTAATTTCACAAATATCCTTTTTCCTCTGGAATTCCTCGTCACTGTCTGATGCGTCCATCACGATGAGTATCAAATCCGAGTTTTTTATCTCCTCAAGCGTTGCCCTGAACGCGTAGACAAGCTCGTGGGGAAGGTTCCTGATGAATCCTATCGTGTCCATTAGGAATATGCCTTCACTAAGCGCTGCAGTCTTGCTCTTGAGGGTTGTGAAAAGCTCGTCCCGTTCACGCTTCCCGGCACCGGTCAAAGCGTTTAGAATCGTTGTTTTCCCTACATTTGTATACCCTACAATTGAGACGATTTTTCCTTTTTTCCTCCGCCTTTCTGCCTGCTCACGCGTCCTTTTGCTATATTTTTCGAGCTCACCTTCAATCTTTTTTATCCGCTTGTGGATATTTGCAATTGTGCTCCGGACTATGTATTCACCGCTTGAGCCAAATCCCGGGTGGTCTGTCCTTACCCTGATCCCTGTTGCCATTTTTATATATGGGATGTTGCGGTTTAGCCTTGCAAGCTCTATCTGGAGCTGCGCCTCACGCGAGCCGGCGTGGCGCTCGAACACATTCAAAATCAGGTCGTACTTGTCGATTACCGGCACCCTGAGCTCACGCTCAAGGCTCATAATCTGCCTTGAGTTCAGGTAATTTTCGAAGATGACAAGCCCCACTTTGTGACTCTTGATAAAATCATGGATTTCCTCTACTTTCCCCTTGCCGACAAGAAATTTCGCGCGGGCGCGCTTGTCCTGGATAAAATGCTCGAGAACCGCGTATCCTCCGGTCTTTGCAAGCATCCCTATTTCTTCCTTTCGCTCTTCGAACTCCCCCTCCTTCAGCATCACGATAACGGATTTCATGTGTCACGCTTTTTGCTTTTGGCCATGTCCTTCATTGATTCCCTGATCATCTCACTCGCCATCTCATCGATTTTTTTCTTTGATACTTTGTAGTTGACCTTGCCGCAGGATGGGCACACCACTGTGAACGCGCCATCTGTCCACTCGTACTTGAACTCTCCCTCAAACTTGCAGAACTTGCATTTTATGGCCTTGTCAT
Organism: archaeon; assembly: GCA_018830205.1. Lineage (GTDB taxonomy): Archaea > Hydrothermarchaeota > Hydrothermarchaeia > Hydrothermarchaeales > Hydrothermarchaeaceae > JAHJSX01. The sequence continues at coordinate 1,312 of JAHJSX010000202.1, forward strand.
CAAGTGATTCGTACATTTCTACACCTTTTTCCTGTGCCTGAGTGCCACTGCCAGCCCCTTTTTTGCGCGGGCCATTTCCGTCCCACTTAGTGCGGCCCTGCCAACACCTGCCACTTTATCTTTATACAAAACGATAACCTCGTCACCAACTCTTATATCGTCACCCGCGTTTTCCACACCTGCACTGAATATGTTGTTTGTATCGGGCCTGAATGAAATCTCCACGATGTGGGCGCCAAAATCCTTTAGCATCTTTCCTCCCTCAAGCGAGAGCGCCAGATACCCTGTACCTGGGCTGACTGCAGCAACTTGCGCACCATCCACGAACAGCCTGCCCCTGTTTTCGCCTGTGCCATATGGCAATAGGTATGGGGAGGCACCCTTGCCGAACTGGAAATCGCAGACCGCTCTATATGGGTCTATCTTATTTCTTTTTATTTTATTAGAACTAACAAGCGCCCTTGAAACTTCAACCGCAAGCTCTTCAAGAGCCCCGTCAGAACGTATGTTTTCCGGAGTCATGCGAATCCCAAGCTCGCTTGCGATATCCCTGTACGCACCGTCCACGTGGGCTATGATGTCGGTTTTTGCCTTCCCCATATAATCTTTTAGAAGCCGAATCGCAATCTCCTTCTCTTTCTCACTCCACGCGCCTGTCACGGGTGTGTCATAATGCGCGGCCGGGTAAACGCCCTCAAGCTCGCGCGGCACGAGGCCAAGAGGGGATGTGAGCATCACCTCGTGCACCAGGCCGATTTTTTTGCCTGCCCCCTTTTTGATAAATTCTTCGAAAATCCTGTGCGACTTTGACTTTGAATACGGCTTCCTCGCCGAGCATGGCAGGACCACGGTCAGCTTAATCTCCGGAGGGGGCGCGTAGCGCTCCACCATTCGGCTTTGCCACCTGACGACCTCCGGCCGCGTGAGGGACTCATGGGTTATGAATTTCATAAACTTTAAATTGCTGCAATATGTTATAAGCTCTATGGCAACGTTCCAGTGCACACTCTGCAAGGAGAAAATAAAGAAAAACGTGGAAAAATGCTGCTCTCCAAACGTCCCCTGCAAGGACAAGGAGCAATATCACTGCGGCAGGCCAATGACGGAGGTCATGGATTAATGCCTGAAAACA
>JAHJSX010000117.1 GCA_018830205.1 archaeon
GATGGACATCATGATGCCGGGGATTAACGGGTGGGAGACTGTAAAGAGGATAAGGAGTGAACCAAAGACAAAGGACATCCCTGTGGCCATGATGACTGTAAAAGACACCAAAGAAGACAAGCTCAAAAGCTTCCAGGAGAGCCGGTGCGACGGGTATATAGTCAAGCCCATTGACTACCGTGAGCTGTTGCGGGTCGTTGGATGGCTCCTTGAATAATGGTGAAAGAATGGCAGCAAAAGACATAGCTTCGCTTTGCGGGATAAACTGCCGCCTATGCGGGCAGTATCTTGGCAAAAGGTGCAAGATTTGCCAGAGTGAAGAGAGCAAGCGCGACTGCGAGGCCCTCAAATGCGTCCTTGAAATCGAGAAAATTAAAAGCTGTTTTGACTGTGAGAAGGTCGCCTACTGCAAGAAAAGGGGGAGGGCAATAGATGCCTGCCTGGTAATCAGGCCGGGGAGAAAACTGGCGCCCGGGGCCGTCTATGTTCTTACGGGGTCACGGGAAAATGCAATGAACCTGCTTTCGAAACATGTTTTCATGGGCAAGAGCGCTGCGGTATTCACTGACAGGGAGCCCAAGGCCCTTGCAAGGGAGTTTATGCTTGAAGACACGAAAATCTACCCGCTCGCATCGGGAAAGCCCAAAAGCGGCGAAATCAGCATCAATGACATTGACAAAATCAAGGATGTGTTCGGGGGTGAAATAAACAAAAAGGACATCATTGTCCTTGACGGGCTCGAAGCCCTGCAGGAGGCAAACTCCTGGCAAAAAACTTTGAATCTGGTAAGCTTTGCGGACAAAAAGATTCTCAAAAGTCCTGCTGCCCTGCTAATCGTAACGGATGGATTGGCAGAAGGGCAGAAGAACCATGTTAAGGACATGGCGGCTGACTCGAAAATAAAGAAAATCATAAAATCCATATCAAATCCAAACAGGATGGAGATTCTTGCGCATCTGCAGGCTGAGGGCAAGTCGACATTCACGCAAATATACAAAAAACTCGGCTATACGGTCCCGCCCAAGCTAAGTTTTCATCTAAAGGTCTTGAGGGATTCACGGGCAATAGAGCAGGACGCTCTTGGCGTCTACTTCCTTTCAGATATTGGCGCCGAGCTTGGAAGTATGCTTGATAAAATCGGCAAAAGTATTGAGGATGTGGAAGCCGATTCTCTGGCCCATGAAAAAGAAGGATACATAGAAAAGTGGGATGAAAGGTACCAGTGGTATATTCGCAGAATGAGCAGGGTGAACATGGAGTCTGTGCCAGTCATAGCCGATGTGAAAAATTCGCTTGAGATAATCTTTGGTGAAAAGGTTACAAGAGACATACTCCAGACCACGTTAAAAGAGTATATTGAAACTGAAAGAAAGATGAGCACGGCGGACCAAAAAAGGATGATTAGCGAAATTGCCTTCGTCCACCTTGTCGATTCCATCCCACTGGTGGAGGCCATCGATTGGGCCGACGAGCTTCTCAAAAAGCACGACTTAAAAAACTAAAGAGCATGCCTGCAGGCTCCTTAAATTTTTTTTTAAAAAATTGATAACTATACCCCCGGCCAATATTATATCATGCAAAATTTTTCAATCAAGGAGGTTTTTGTGATGAAAAAGGAGTATTTTCTTATAATGAGTTTTATTTTCTTACTTTTGGCCGGACAGGAAGCAGGCATGGCGCTTGAGGGGGATGTAACAATGGATACAACCGATACCGAATATGAAACTGCACAAGACGCCGCAGAAACATTTGTGTATGAGTGCCCCACCTGGCGCCGCATTGTCTGTATTGAGACTCCATACATGGTTAGTTGATTAAAAAAATTGGACATATATCTGCGAATACTGCGGGGCATGCTTGTGCTTAAGAAATAGGGCGAAAATTATTTTTTTTAAGCAGCCAATCCACTGCATTTAGCAGGTTCTCTTTTGATATGGGTTTCCTAATATGCCAGTCGGCTACCTCTAAACTTTTCGCCTTGCCCATTTCTGTGGCGTTTATGGTCAGCATTGAGATGACTATGTCTTTATTGCTCTTGTCTTTCCTTATCTTTTTTACAACCTCCCAGCCATCCATCTCGGGCATCATGATGTCCATTAAAATCAAGTCTGGCTTTTCGTTTTCCAGTAAATCGAGGCACTTCCTGCCGCTATCTGCGGTCATTACCTCATGACCCTCGCTTTCAAGCATCGTTCCAACGACATGCAGTATTTTTTCGTCGTCGTCAACAAACAGTATTTTGCTCATCCCGCTCACCTCGTAAATCCCTAATATTTACTTAAACATTTAAAAAAAAGTTGTTGCTTTAAAATAAAAAAAGGAGGCCTCAGGCGGCCTTCTTCCTTTCCTTGCCCTCGCTGATAACGTATCTTGCGATTATGAAGCATAAGCTGACGATGCTAAGGACCACGCACAGCATGAACCATGTTGGCGCATCACCAATCATTGTCCCCTCTCCTACCAGCGATCCAGTTACTGCATCTGATGACATATTTTACACCTCACATATCCTCGCATGCCATGTCGCATGAGGACTTGGCAATTGCGTGCTCTTTTTCTGCGTGCGCACAGCACTCGTCTTCTGATGCGAATTCCGCATCACACAGTCCGCATTTTGATACCATCTTGGCTCCGGCCGCTGGAGCAGCGGCCTCGCCCTTGACCTCTGCGCAGGCCATGTCGCACGAATCCTTGGCTATGCCATGCTCTTTTTCTGCGTGCTCGCAGCATTCATCAAGTGTTGCGAATGTCGTGTCGCAAAGCTCGTACTGAGCTGGTGGGCCCGTCGCCTCCGGCGCCGCCCCCACCCCACCTGCCGCGGCAGGTGTGGCTACGATTGGCTCGGGCTCTATGTGGACTTCCCCGACATCAAGCTCGATTAGCGGGAAGTACTTGGCAAAGATAGCGAACATCAAGAACCCTATTACAAGCGTGCCTGCAAAAAGCGACCACTCGACCCATGTCGGGCTGTAAATGCCATATGTAGTGAGAGGTTCAATGAAAGTGCTCCTTGTCGCCGGGTCGATAATCGGGTTTGGTATAAGCTGCCTTGAAAGCGGCGGGAGCGTAATCAGCATCCTCTTGAGCCAAAGGGCTGGAATGACTATCGCCGATGCTATAACTATGCCTTTTGTTGTCTTGGTCTGAGGGAGTATAAGTATTACAAGCGGGAGTATCAGGCCCAGTATCAGGTACCCCCACCAGAAGGGTGCGAATTCTCCAAAGAATAGCGCGTTTGAAACGTTTTGCTCTGGCAGGAGGCCCGCATATCTCATCACTAGCTGCTCGCAGACTATGAAGTACAGGTACAAAAACAAAAACACACGCAGTCCCATCCCAAGCCCGTGGATTATCTTGTCCGATATAAATTCATACCAGTCGAACATCCATCTTGTGATGTAGGCGATTAGAATAATTGCAGCAAGGGCGGAGGCAAGTGCTGCCGCAAGGAAGTATATCGGCAGTAGCGCCGTAAACCAGCCGGGTTGTGCTACCTGCAGTGCGAAGATGAGCGGGATGATAAACCCGCTTGCAGAGCACATTATGAGAAGAAGCGCTATGCCAAGGTAGTAGCCTGCCTTGTCATTTATCCTTTTGTCCTTTTTGGTTCCCTTGTATCCAGCTCCGAGGAACTTGTAGACTCCGGTCATCATGGTGTCGGGGAATTTCTTAATCATGTCGGGCATTTCCCTGCGAAGTCCGATGTAAAAGAATGTCAAGCTTCCCATGAAGTAGAGTACAATGATGAAAACGTCCCAGGAGAGCGGCGATTGGTACCTGCCCCATTTCACGAGGTTAATCACGCGGTCGGGCCTTCCGAGGTCAAATGTTATCATGATTCCGGAAAGCGAGAGGCAGATGAGTGTCAAAAGCTCGCCAAGACGCGCGACAGGTTTGTATTGCTCAAGGTTTAAGACCGTCACTGCTGCAGATATCGCAATTCCTCCGTGTGCAATGCCGACAAACCAGATGAACGTCCCAATGTAAAGCCCCATATACATCGGCTCGTTGAGGCCTGTTACCACGAGCCCCTTTGAAAGCTGCTGGTAGTATGCAAAGCCGAACCATGCCAGGATTAAAAGCGATGCGATTAAAAATTTGTAAAATCCGCCTGTAGTGCGGGTAACCGACACAAGGATTTTATCCATGTTACGCTCGGTTTTTTCGTGGTCTAATTCTAACTCTGACATTTTTTAATCCCCTGTGTTATAGTAATATACATTGGGCTTTGTATTGAATTCCTCAAGAAGCCTGATGTATTTCTTCTCGTGGAGAATTTGTGAGATTTCGCTCATTGGGTCGCCGACGTTTCCGAATTTTATTGCGCCTGATGGACAGCAGACCACGCATGCAGGGTCAAATCCTCTCTCCACCCTGTGAAGGCAGAAGTTGCACTTCTCTATTACTCCATGGGGGCGGGGGATTTCTATCATGTATGGCGGAGCTGTGGTATCGTTCTCATCGAACTTGAGCTCCTTGCCGGCTTTCTCCCATACCTCATTTACCAGTGACCATGATTCAGCGCGCGTCTGGTCAATCCTCTCTTTTGTGGGCTCGTCCCAGTTGAAGTACCTGACGCCGTACGGGCATGAAACCGCACATAGCCTGCATCCGATGCAACGGTAATAATCCACTATGATTATTCCATCAGCCCGCTTGGTTGTTGCCCCTACGGGGCATACCTTTACGCATGGAGGGTTGTCGCACTGCATGCAGGGACGTGGAAGCCTTTCTGCAAACGTTATGTGCTCGCTTTCAATCGCCATCATCCAGTAGGCATTTGGCGGCGTGACGTTTACTGTCTTGCATGCATGAACACATGCGTTTATGCCGTCGCACGCGTGTGTGTTCTCGCAAAGCTCCAAATCTATTGCCATCGCATACTTGGTCTTTCCAGCAGCGGCCTGTAAAAGCTCCTTTGATGAAACTACCGTAGAACCGAGTAATACGGAACCGGCGGCCACGCCACATATTTTAAGGAACTTTCTCCTTGAAACGTCGCTATACATCGCCATCACTCCGCAAGTTTCTTTAACGGGTCCCTCATAACATGGCATTTCTTGCAGTGGGTGTCTCTATGACACGCAAAACATCGCCTATCCTTTATGTCTTCAGTCCCTATGATGTCCGCCATCCAGCGGTGGTGGTGGACCTTTTCTGTGACATCGCCAGTCCTGAAAAGCACAGGTATGAGCTGCTGGACAGAGGTGTCGTCCCTTGGGGCTGTCGAGAGCTTCACTCCTGCATAAGCGTGGCACTTGTTGCAGAACTCATCAGGGTTCCTGTGGCACTTGTCGCACTGCTCCACTTTTGGCTCGTAGTCAAGGTAGAATGAGGCAAAGCTCATGTGGTTTGTCTGCCATATCTCAAGAGTCTCCTCGTTTTCCAGGAACTTGTCGCATGGCCCTATAAAGTCCTCACCAGTATCAGGGTTGGTTATATTTGCCTTTTCAAGCACAGGCCTCGCATTTTCAAGCGCGCTTGTGTCGTTGTACCAGAATGGCATAAAGAAAATTAAAGCCAGTATGAGAAGGCCCGGTATTACGATATTAGTGTTTTGCATTTTTATACCTCCTTGCAGGCCATATCACATGAGGCCTTGGCTATCGCGTGCTCCTTTTCGGCGTGGTCGCAGCATTCGTCA
>JAHJSX010000118.1 GCA_018830205.1 archaeon
AAGCCAAGACTGGTCATAAGGATTACATCACGCCATGTCACTGCCCAGATGGTCGAGTATGACACAAAAGGTGACAGGATTATCACAAGTGCACATTCAAAAGAGCTTGAAGGCTACGGATGGAAAGGAAGCACGTCAAACACATCCGCTGCATATCTTACGGGCCTGATTTGTGGCATGAAGGCCAAAGAGAAGGGCGCAAAAGAGGCAGTACTTGATATTGGACTTCAAGTTGCGAGCTCCAAGATTTTCGCTGCCTTAAAAGGAGTCCTGGATTCTGGCATTGAAGTCCCCCACTCAGATGAGGTTTTGCCTGACGAGAATCGCATAAAAGGCGAACACGTGGCAGCTCATGCAGGACTCATAAAGGATAAAAAAATACGATTTTCAAAATACCTGGAAAGGGGACTGGACCCAACTGAACTGCCAAAACACTTCGACACGGTCGTCTCAAAGATAAAGGAGGATAAAAAGTGACAGACGAGCACGACGACTGGAACCCCAAGACAAAGCTTGGCAGAATGGTAAAGGAGGGCAAGATAAAGACCATGAAAGAGATGTTTGCTTCTGGTCTGCCTCTCATGGAATACGAGGTTGTAGATGCCCTGCTTCCGGACACCGTCGAGGAAGTTTTGGATATAAACATTGTGCAAAGGATGCACAAATCAGGAAGGAGAGTAAGGTTTAGGGCCACAATCGCAGTGGGCAACAACAACGGCTATGTCGGCATAGGCAAGGGCACGGCAAAGGAAGTTGGCCCCGCAATAAGAAAGGGAATCAAAGACGCGAAATTGAACATCATTGAAGTCAGGCGCGGCTGCGGCAGCTGGGAGTGCGGCTGCGGCTCCCCGCACAGCATTCCATTCAAAACAAAGGGTGCTACAGGAAGTGTAAGAGTAGCGCTTTTGCCGGCACCACAGGGCATAGGCCTTGCAGCCGGCGGAATATCCAAAAAGATTCTGACACTCGCAGGCGTCAAGGACATCTGGTCGCAGACCCGCGGTCAGACTCAAACAACATTAAACACTGCAAGCGCCACATTTGAGGCAATAAAGAATACGTCGACGATGAAAGTAAACAAAGAACAGATAAAGTCCTGCGCCATTGTAGCAGGTGAGTTAAAAACAAGAGAGGTACAGGGAGAATGAAAAGACTCGGCGTTGTCAGGGTACGCGGCTCGGTGAATGTAAACCGGGATATAAAAGAAGCACTCAGGATGCTGCGGCTTTCAAGGGTCAACTATTGCACCTTAATTGATGATAGAGAATCATACATTGGGACGCTCCGGAAGGTCAAAGACTATGTCACATGGGGGGAAGTTGGTACGGATGATGTCGCTTTGATTTTAAAAAATCGCGGAGAGCTAAGCGGCGGTAAACGGCTCACTGAAGGGCACTTAAAAGAAAACACGAAGTTCAAGTCCCTGGAAGATTTTGCGAAGTCATTTGTCAAATTCGAGGCAGAGCTTGACGACATCCCGAGCCTTAAGCCGTTTTTCAGGCTTCACCCGCCAAGAAAGGGCCACGGCGGCATAAAGAGGGCATATGTTGAGGGCGGCGCACTTGGCAAAAGAGACAACATGAAAGATATTCTTTACAGGATGCGGTAAAATGGCACGCAAAAACAGGAAATTCAGGAAAAAGCGAGGCACAAGAACGTGCGGCGCAGGCCACCACAACAAGAACCGCGGTGCCGGAAGCAGGGGAGGAGTGGGAATGGCAGGCGGGCACAAGGGAAAGTGGACATGGATTATAAAATACGCCCCTGACTATTTTGGCAGAAGCGGTTTTGACCTCCCACGCGCAACAAAGAATGTGTACAACTGTGTTAACATAGGCGACATTGACGAGAACATTGACAGGCTCATAAAAGAAGGAGTGGCCGAAAAGGTAAAAGGTAAAATTTCAATTGATGTCACAAAACTCGACTGCGCGAAGGTCCTTGGCAGCGGAAAAGTATCGAACCCGCTAATTGTCAGGGCTCACAGCTTTTCAGAATCAGCAATAAAGAAAATCGAGGCCTCCGGAGGAGAAGCAGTCACGATAAATGCGGAGTGAGGCTTGTGTAAATGGGCTTCCTGCACAAGTTCGAGCATATCCTCACTAGACTTCCTGAAGTACAAAGGCCAAGATACGCTTTGTCCTTTAAAGAAAGGATAAAATGGACTGGCTTCATCCTACTTGCTTATTTCTTCCTTAAAGAGACCGCGCTTTACGGCATGGACCCCCAGGCCGTAGATATTTTTGAAAACATGCGGGCCATAATTGCAGGGGGTTTTGGTTCTGTTATATCCCTTGGTATTGGGCCGATTGTAACGGCTTCTATTATATTGCAGATACTTGTGGGCGGCAAGATGATTGATATAGACCTTGCAAATCCTCAGGACCGCAAGATTTACCAGGGGACGCAAAAACTCCTTGCAATCGGTTTTACGCTTTTTGAGGCCGCGGTAATGGTCTTAATGGGCGCTTTGCCGGCGCTAAACGGCGACCCGGGGCTGCAGCTTTTGATAATCGCCCAGCTAACACTTGGCGGCATTATAATCATATACATGGATGAGGTGGTCTCAAAGTGGGGCTTTGGAAGCGGCATCGGGCTTTTCATCGTTGCAGGCGTTTGCAGTGAGATTGCAGTAGGTGCATTCAACCCTCTTCCAGCCGTAGCAGGAGAAGCAGTGCCGGCAGGAAGTATTCCTGCCTTCATATATTTCATACTTGGCAACCAGACGAGATTTGACCTGCTCATCCCGCTTATTGCAACACTAATCATATTTGCCGCTGTCGTCTATGTTGAGTCAGTAAGGGTGGAGATACCCATATCTTATGGAAAGTTCCGCGGCACAAAGGGCAGGTACCCTATCAAGTTCATATACGCAAGCGTCATCCCCATCATATTTGCGAGCATCCTGATGGCAAACGTCCAGCTGTGGGCGAGCATGCTTGTCAAGGCAGGCTATCCGCTTCTTGGGGAGTTTGCAGGCAATCGTCCGATAAATGGTGTTGCCTATTACATGCAGAGGCCAAACCCCATATACAGCCCGGATTTTAACCCTGTTGTGGCGTTTGTTTATGTTATTGTGCTAATCACCCTTGCAATCCTTTTCTCGAAATTCTGGGTCGAAACCGCGAGCATGGACTCAAAAACAGTCGCAAAGCAGTTGCAGAAGGGGGGCATGAAAATCCCAGGTTTCAGGGGCGATATCAGGATAATTGAGAAGGTGCTTGACAGGTATATCCCGGCTGTCACAGTCCTTGGCGGGGCCACCGTGGGCCTGCTAGCGGCATTCGGCGACCTGACAGGCGCGCTTGGAGGCGGGACGGGCGTGCTGCTTTGCGTTGGAATCGTCTACAAGATGTACGAGGAGATGGCAAAAGAACAGCTCTTTGAAGTCAACCCGATGCTTCGCAAGATTATGGGTGATTTGGGGATTTAAAAATGACAATGTACACCCCCCTCGACAGCATATTTGGAATTCTTTTTCATCTTACGGCAAATACCAATTTAAACATGCTTTTTGGAGTGATGACCATGTCCATTTTGGTGTCAACCATTATCATGGTAATCACGGCCAAGGTCCAGGACCAAAAAGCGCTTGGCAAGCTCAAAAAGAAGATGAGCAAGCTCCAGGAGAAGCTAAAAGCGGCCCAGAAGAAAGAGGACACAAAGACAGCAAACAAGATATCAAAGGAGATGATGGGTATGCAAAGCACCATGATGTCGCAGACAATGAAGCCCATGCTCTATACGTTCGTCCCGATTATCATCATATTCGGGTGGCTGCGGCAGTACCCTGATTTGCAGAACTTCATCGAGATTAAGGGATATCTTGTCACCCTGCCTTTTGCCCTGCCGCACTGGGGCTCAAAGCTTGGCTGGCTTGGATGGTACATTCTTTGTTCATTCCCGGCATCGTCACTCCTGCGGAAGATACTGAAAATGGACGTTATGTAAGAAACTTTTTTATATTATCCTGATTCATGGAACTTAGAGATTAAAATCAAAAAACCGAGACAATTTGGAGGTGAAGAGATGAAACTTATACTTCTAGGCGCACCTGGCGCAGGAAAGGGCACCCAGGCCCAAAAACTGGTTGAGAACTACAAAATTCCCCAGGTTTCCACAGGGGACCTTTTGAGGGCCGCAGTGGCGGAAGGGACTGAACTTGGCAAAAAGGCCAATGAATTCATGACTGCCGGCAAGCTCGTGCCGGATGAGGTTGTAATAGGCCTTATTGAGGAGAGGCTGAAAAAGGACGACACCGCAAACGGGTTCATTCTTGATGGGTTCCCAAGGACCGTGCCCCAAGCCGATAAGCTCGGCGAGATAACTGAAATCGATTCTGTCGTCAATATCGACGTTGATACGTCTATTCTGTTGGACAGGCTGACCGGCAGGAGAACATGCAAAAAGTGCAATAATATGTTTCACATGGTTTTCAATCCGCCAAAGGCAGAAGGCGTATGCGATTCATGCGGCGGCGAGCTTTACCAGAGGGCGGATGACAATACGGAGACAGTGAAGAGCAGGCTTGACACATACAACAACAACACTGCACCCCTGAT
>JAHJSX010000192.1 GCA_018830205.1 archaeon
GGGGTCGTGGCCTTCGGGAGTCATGAAACTGCCTTGGGATTCAAAGAAGAACATGGAGGGGAAATCCTGTCATTTCAAGAATTAGGGGACAATAGGGAAGATTATTAAAATATCAGATATCGTATTCTTAATTTAAAATAAAAGCGATAAATGACTCTATTTTCTTCTAAAATGAGTATATTGTTGTTTTGGTCAGATAATAAGGTACAAATAAGCTCAAAATAGCATTCTAACTGTTATTTATTTGACTTATTTTACTCCGGGAACGGTTGCAACTGGTAAGGTATTTATCGACTAATTTTAGTTATAAGCATGGATGTGTGAGAAGTTCCACAACTTCGCCTCAATCTCATATAGGAAGAATCTATGCTTTTCTCCTCCTATAAGGGGAAACAACGGCATTGTGGGCTTCTCACACACCCGACATGCTAATAGGAGGTAGAAGGAACATGGAAGAAGATAGGAAAATGTCAAGGCGCGAGTTTGTCTATGGCTCAGCAGGATTTGCAGCCGGTGCGGCCATTGCGTCAGGGGGCCTGGGCATGTTATCAGGCTGTATAAGTTCAGAAACAAAAGCAGGCGAATGTCCAAGTGAACCGGCCAGCTGGCCAGGAGAATACAAAAAACTGGACACTGCAAGAGTTGCAGAAATCGCCTACGAGAACTGGTACAAGAAGTTCTGCTGCTATGCTGTTGCAAGTGGTCTGCTCATACCTCTCCAGGAGGACGTTGGAGAGCCATACACATCATTTCCAATAGATTCCGTAAAGTGGGGCCACGGCGGGGCAGTTGGATGGGGGACGCTTTGCGGGTCGCTTAACGGGGCAGGCATTGCCACAGGGCTTATAGCAGGCGAGGAAGGCGAGGCCATCCTCAACGACGTGATATACTGGTACACAACAACAGAGCTGCCGATTTACATGCCTGAAAACCCGAAGGCAGAAATCCAGAATGTGAACAAGAGCAATTCCCCTCTTTGCCATATCTCTGTCGGTAAATGGATGAAAAAAGAGGACGTTGCATTCGCAAGCCCCGAGCGAAAGGAAAGGTGCGCAAGGCTTTCAGCTGACGTGGCCGTAAAGACTGCGGAGCTTTTGAATGCATGGGCAGATGGAACGTATAAGCCCTACCACGGTTCCCAGGTTGGAACGTACGATATAACTACCCAGAACAACTGCGGTGATTGCCACCCAAGTGGGTCACCCGCTTTGCCGGGAGTATAATCCCTTAACAATATAGGAGGATTTGAAATATATGAATAAGAAAATATTTGCTTTTGCAATGGTCCTGGCCATCTTTGCAGGATGTACTGGCACGCAGGCCGAGCCTGACATTAAAGTGAGCTACCCGAAGGTAACACATTCGGCAATGACCGAGAATGCTATCAGCGCCTTCATGTTCATAGAGAACAAAGGAAGCGCGGACGATTACCTCGTTTCTGCGAGAATAAAGGAACTCCCGGATAAGCGTGTTGAGGTCCATGACGTTGTGGACGGGAAAATGGTGCATATTGAAAAGATTAAAATTCCTGCAGGCGCGGTTGTTGAACTCAAGATGGGGAGCTACCATGTCATGGGTTTCGATATCACTGAACACGTGGACGAGATTACGCTGGTACTGAATTTCGGGAAAAGCGGTGAGATTGAAGTAGTAGCAACGGTCCCAGAGAAAGAAGAAACAACTGCAGAAGGAATGGATATGGGCGGGATGTGACAACCCCTCCCTCTTTTATTTTTTTTATAAATTAGAGCACATAGCCTCGTCGATTGACTCGAAGGCCGCGAGAATTCTTTTTTCTTTTTCAACCCGCTCTTTTGGATATTCTATGAACTTGAGTTCGCCTGGATTCAGCTCGTCCTTTGAAGGTATGGCATCCGCCCCGCTCCCGATTACATTGCCGGAAACAGTGTCAAGGACGTCTGTTTCCACGCCGTTTGTTATGATTGCAAACGGGATTTGATATGAGTCGAGCAGCCTCGCGTAAGAAAGTGTGAGCCTCTCGCCTGCTGTTAGTGAGCCATATATACACTTTATAATAACAACCCGTTTTCCCTCCATGTTGATTATCAGGTCTGCAGACGGCCTATATGTCTCGCCACCTGACGCAACCTCAAATTCAATGCCTACTTCGATGTCGCTTTTTGAGTAGTTTTTATCCTCCACCAGGAACCGCTCGGTCTTCTGTCTGACCCTTTCAGCAAGCGTGTCCGGAGTCTTCTCTCCTGTAATGAAGTCCGTGATTGTGGGTTCACACGAATCACTACCGCAGCCTTCGCATTTTTCCGTCATTTTCTCAAGGTTTTAACGGTAATTAACCTGTGGAATTGTTATTATCAACCGGGGGTCGTGGATGCTTACGGTAGTGCGCAAACCTCCAACAATCCAAAACATTTATAAATGATTATAATATAATCGAAGAGTCTATAGGTGGTTGGTTGGTAGGAGTTGATTTACCGGAAGATTAGATTACCACTGAAATAAGTAAATAAGGAGGTATATTATGCCGAGCTATGTGAATGTGGAGAAGTGTGACGGATGCAAGGGTCTTGACAGAACAGCCTGCCAGTATATTTGCCCAAATGACCTTATGATTCTGAACAACGATACCCAAAAAGCGTATAACCAGGAAGTTGAACAGTGCTGGGAATGCTACAACTGTGTTAAGATTTGTCCTCAGCAGGCTGTTGAAGTAAGGGCTTACCAGGACTTTGCCCCACTGGGTGCAAACGTAATACCGCTACGGGGAACGGATGCCATTATGTGGACTATAATGTTCAGGAATGGTACCATGAAGAGATTTAAATTCCCAATAAGGACAACCCCTGAGGGGTCAACAACGAATCTCTACGATGGAAAACCTGAAGGGAATAAAGACGACTTAAAGAAACCGGGCTTTTTCAATGGCGGACTAAAGGAGGAATAAAAAATGGAATTAGAGACTACATGCAATTTCTCATATTGTGCAAAGCCTGAAGTAGTGGTAGTTGAAAGCGACATCTGCATCCTCGGCGGAGGTATGGCTGGATGCGGTACAGCTTACGAGGCCGCAAGATATGCAAACCCACTGGGACTCAAGATTGTGCTGGTTGACAAGGCCGCAACCGACAGGAGCGGTGCTGTTGCCATGGGGCTTTCTGCTATCAACACCTACATGGGTGAGAACTCATCGGATGCTTATGTCAAGTACGTACGTGCTGACCTTATGGGCATCATAAGAGAAGACCTGGTCAAGGATTTGGGCAGGCATGTCGACGATTCTGTCCACCGCTTTGAAGAGTGGGGACTGCCAATCTGGAAGATGGGCGACGACGGCTTCTCAATGGATGGTGCGCAGGCAAAAGCTGCTGGCAAGAAGAGCCTGGAAGATGGCGGCACACCAGTACGCTCTGGAAAATGGCAGATA
>JAHJSX010000119.1 GCA_018830205.1 archaeon
AGAAAACTTGGAATCCAATTTCGACACTATTAGGCCAAGTACCTTCCCGGTGTCTGAGTCAATAGAAACATCCTCCAAAACTCCGACATGCTTCCCTTCCTCAATGAATACATCAAGCCCGCTCATCTCACTTAGTCTTGAAACCATCCCTATCACCTAGATATAAATGAATGAATCCCGCGATATAAAGGTTTTCCCTATTCCGCCATTATCAGAATATCGACTGCCAATACATCACTTTCATAAATAAAAAGAGGATTTATTTCGAGCCCCTTGATATTTTCATTTTCCATTGCCAGCGTTGAAACCTTCGCTATTACATCTGCAATTGACCCTATGTCGCCCTTTATGATAGCATAAGCTTCTGTCTCCTTTATCATTTTAATTGCCTCATCATGCGATACCGGCCCAATGCGGGAAGAAACGTCCTTTATGAATGCAAATACGCCGGAGAGGCCAAAAGTCATAATTGGCCCAAGCTCCGGGTCCCTTGTCATTCCAATGATGGCCTCCATGCCATGCTCGGCGTGTTTTTGGACGATGATTTCTTGGCCATCGGCGGCACCCTGTGATATCCTGAGATACTCCTGCCTTACTTCATCCGGAGAAGCTAATACGCTGGCATCCGTCGCCTCTTTTTGCGAGGATTTTAGTATTATGGGAAATCCAATTTGTTTTGCAGTTTCCACTGCCTCGTGTTCGGTCTTTGCAATGCCGCCATCTGGCACCGGAACCCCATACTTTTTGAGAATGTCTTTTGTGTCATTGAATCCAAGTTTAGAAATCATTTTGAAGCCCAGTTAAAAATAATCAAGAATGTCGATGATGCCAGAATCTAATCCGCCTATGCTATCTATTTTTCCATCTTTTCTGCGAGCCATGATTTTGCTATCTCTTCGGCCCGTTCCTTTAGTTTCGCATTTCGCTCTTTTTGCTCGTCAAGCTCCCTTTTCAGGCCCATGTTCTGCGTCACGACAGATAAAAATGAGTAGAACAGCACCATGAAAAAGAGCATTTTGGTAAGCTCATATACAAAGGGGTCGCCAAGGAAAAATGTCAGTTCGTGAATGCCAAAGAAAAACCCTGCAAGAATGAACCTCCTTGAAAGTTCGTCTATTTTCCTGTGCTTGGCAACGTATAATATGTAAATTGCGAATACTGCAAAAGAAAAGAAAATGTTTGTTGCGCCAGTTAGTCCTCCAAGCCCCAATTCAGCCCCTCCAGACATTAACCTATCTCCTTCTTTAGCTCATCAAGCCGTTTCTTTAATTCTTCGTTGAGCTCGTTCTGGCTTGTGATGTTAGTCTCAAGTGTCTTATTATGTTGTACGATGTAAAGCAGTGCAAAGAACAGTGAAATAAAGAACAGCGTCTTGGTCAGCTCCTGGACAAATGGGTCGCCAAGGAAAAATGTCAGTTCGTGAACTCCGAGGAAAAAACCAGCGAGCAGGAACCTGCCTGAGAGCTCATCCAGCCTGCTGCGGACTCTGAAGTAATAAAAAAGTATTAAAATTACTACTACGCTTAACACCAGGTTTGTAGCCCCAATGAGTCCTTCGTTTGCTGTTGTATACCCCTCTAACATACCAATAATCATGCCCGTCCGACATATATAAAATTATGCTACGGGGGCACTTTTTTCGCGCCCCCACAAAAAGATTATAACAATCAAGTTGCATGTAGATTCATGCGGTTTGCTCACATCAGTGATACACATATGGGGATAAGGCAGTACAATCTCGATGAGCGGGAGCAGGACTTCTACGCCGCCTTCCATGAATCAGTTGACAAAATCATAGAAAGCAAATGCGACTTTGTCATCCACTCAGGCGACATGTTTGACGAGCCGCGGCCCCAGGTGAAGGCTATGGTCGAAGCACGCGACGCAATCGACAGGCTGCTCGGGGCAGACATCCCAATTTTTGCAATTGCAGGCAACCACGACATCCTGATGCGAAAGGGCGCCGTGCCGCCTCATGCGCTCTACAAGAAGCTCGAGATGTTGACGCCAAAAAACCC
>JAHJSX010000010.1 GCA_018830205.1 archaeon
AGCGGCATGATCTGACATCTTCAATCTATGTTACTCCAATACAGGCAAAAGAAAAAATAAGAAAAGAGAAAGGCAAAAGGATTCATGTGATATGTGGGGGTGGAACAGGCTCGTCACTCATGGAGTTTTTGGTTGCAGAGGGCCACGAGGTCACAGTTGGCGTGCTCAATGTTCTTGACAGCGACCACGAGACTGCAAGCTCCCTTGGCATCGGCTTCGTGGAGGAGGCACCTTTTTCTCCAATAACACAAGAGGCACATGCTGCAAACCTGCGACTGCTTGAAAATGCTGACCTTGTTATTATGACAACCCTGCCGTTTGGGGCAGGGAACATACAAAATCTCAGGGCAGCCAGGCATGCGCTTGAGCGCGGAATCCCTCTTTTCATATTCAAGGCCTCGCCAGCCGACCACGAATTTTCATACAAGGAGGCAGAGGAGCTTTTAAGTGAAATTAAAGAGGCAGGTGTTCTGGAGATTAAAGACCTACAGGAGCTTAGAAAGATTATCAAGGAGATTTAAGAAAATGAAAAAACCAGCACACGGCGGAGATGTTTGGTCGCAAGAGGTTGAGACAGACTTCAGTTCAAATGTGAACCCGCTAGGCCCTCCAGAGAGAGTGAAGGAGGCACTCATTGGAGCCATTGATGACATCCACCATTATCCGGACATAGACGCCGCAGAACTAAAAGCAGCAATCTCAAAGTATGTTGGCACAAGCCCCGAAAACATCACGCTTGGAAACGGCTCCACGGAGCTGATAAAGAATTTTTGCGAGCAATTTGCGCGCGGGGGCAACGTTGTTATACCTATCCCAACATTCTCCGAGTACGAGTACTTTGCCAGGCTCAACGGCTCTGAAGTTCGTCACGCATTACTTGAAACAAAAAAAATAATCGAGTCAATTGATAGGAATACGAGTGCTGTTTTTCTTTGCAACCCCAACAACCCCACAGGCACCCTTTTTGATGAGCGCGAAATTGAAACACTCATCAAGGCAGCGCTCGATGCATCCGCGCTCGTGTTTCTCGATGAGGCCTACATTGAATTCAGCGAGAGCAAGAGCTTTGCTGACCGGGCATGCGAATTTGAAAACCTCGTTGTGCTGCGCTCGCTCACGAAATTTTTCTCGCTCGCAGGCCTTCGAATAGGATACGCATGTGCAGCGAAAGAGTTGATTGACGCCATGGAGCGCGCGCGGGTCCCGTGGAACGTGAACACACTGGCTCAGGTCGCAGGCATCGAATCGCTTAAAGATACGAAATTTATCGATACATCAAAGGAGTTCATAAAAAAAGAAAGAGAGTTCATGTCAAGTGAGCTTTCAAAATTCTTGAAAGTAGAAAAAACACACGCAAATTTCTTCCTGATTGACCTGGATGGAAAAATAACATCAGGGGAGCTGAAAGGGAGGCTTCTAAAAAAAGGGATGCTCGTACGTGACTGCAGCACATTTGCCGGGCTCGATGACAATTTTATCAGGGTCTGCATCAGGAGGCACGATGAGAACGCAAAATTAATCGAAGAATTGAGGCGCGAGCTATGACGCTTGACAGTACATGTGATTACTACCCGTGCCATTCCTCCATCACAGACTGCACCTTCTGCTTCTGCCCTTTTTACCCATGCGGTGACGAGTCGACCGGTGGCAGGTTCGTGGTAAGCGAGAAAACAGGCAAGGATGTCTGGAGCTGCAAAAGGTGCGAGTGGATCCATGAAAAAGAAGTAGTTGATACCATCTTACCGGGGCTGGAAAAGACATCAAAAGATGACAGGAAAAACCTGCTTGAAATCAGGCTGAATTACCTGAAGTTAAACCGTTAACTTTTTAAACTTTTATATGTTATGTATAAACATGGCGAGAATCAAAAATATCGATGTCAACGACGGTGAAATGACTGTTGTGATAACTATTTCTGAGAAGGAGTACAATCTGCTCGGGGCAAAGATAGACGGTCTTGTATTGGTGCCAACAGACGAAGTGTTTCTGGAGCGCGAGCTTGTCACCGGCAAAATAGGTAATGGAAACAGGATAATGGTGCCGAACACATTTTTGAAGAATAACGGCATCGCAAAACTGCGCAAGCGTGTTCCTTCTCGGCTTTTTGAGTTCAACAACGAGAAGTATCTTTTTATTAAACTTGAGAATTCATCTCTTGTCCCTGAATTTGAAGAAGACGAAGGAGCGGGTGATTCCAAGTGACAAGAGTTCCAAGCGGCCTTGCAGGCCTTGACAAGCTTTTAGACGGCGGTTTTCCGCAAAACTCCTGCACCCTCTTATCTGGAGGCCCCGGCACAGGAAAGACGCTTTTGTCTCTGAATTTTGTTGAAAGCAGGGTGGACGCAAATGAAAAATCCTGCTATATATCCTTCAACGAGGACACGACAGGCCTCTTCAGGGCTGCCGAGGGGACGGGCCTCGAGATTGAAAAGACAGCAATCAAACACATGGATTTGCTTGAAGACATCAATGTAACAGATTTCATTAAAACAATTGAAACGTACCCGAAGCTTGACAGGCTTGTGATTGACAACATAAACAAGCTTTTGCTCTTTTCCAAAGACAAGGCAGACTACCGCCACCAACTTTACAGGCTTATAAACTTCCTGAGAAAAAACGTAAAGGCCACCCTCCTGATTTGCGAGACCGATAACGGGATGGACACAGGCAACGGCGAGGCGTTTGAATGCGACGGCGTGGTCGGCATTTCCTTTTTGGAGCTTGAAGAAATACCAATGAGGACCATTCAGATTCACAAAATGAGGTACACGGCCATTGAGCCAAAAGTTGCACACGAGCTTGTAATTGAAAGCACCGGGCTAAAATTAAGCGAGAGAAAAGGGATATAAATCCAAATGCGCCTTTCAGAGTCCATCGGGAAGAATATTTATAGCGTATCACCCGGCGCAATTTTAAATAAATTTAAGGGTGCTCCAAGGAGAAACACCCTGTTTTTTGAAGACATCATTGCAAATTACGTGAAGGCGTGCGAAGAAGCAGGACACGCCTCTGAGATTCAAAAGATTGGCCAGGAGTGGTTGAGCGCCATGACAAAGGAGATGATGATTCAACCACTTCGCCGAATGCCTCCGCCCCTTTTTATTAATTTGATATGGGAGAGGGTGTGGAAAAATCTTGGGATGGTGACATATATACATGTTAAAGAGGAAGGGAATCTTACGAAACTTAGTACAGGCGAGGAAGTTATAACCAGACTCATCGGAGAAAACCATCTTGCGACTGGCTCATACATGGGCGTGTTCAATGCATTATATGGCTTTCATTTTGATTGCAAATCAGCAGACCAATCGAAAGAATCCTGTGAATATGTCTTTGAACGAAAGGATGAAAAATTTGAGATTAAATCCAAGACAAAAAGAGAATATCTCAGACTAAACAGACCAGGGATAGGGGGGGGCAACACATTGAAGAGTAGTTTAGATAGCAGGACTTTTTTACTAAAAGAAAAAAACAGAATATACTTCCGTGGAAAATCAATCACCCCGATGGAAAACACAATCTTGCATATAATTGGCAACTATTCAATTTTGATGGAGCGGATTCCAGAACTCTCCTACAATTTCTTTAAAGACATCGTTGAACCCGACACCACTCCAGAAAATAAACTTCGTCTAATCAAGACACTCTTAAATGCAATGGGTTACGGCGTTATCAACATCATAGTAGAAGATGACAGGCTGCTTTTCAGAATTAAAAATCCCCCCTATGGAATGCAAATCGGTGAGGACAACTGGGATTTTTTGATTTATGCCATCCAGGGCTACCTGTGGCTAATCAACGAAGGATTCGTGATTGAGGGAGTGAGGGCTCCTACTAAAAATTCAAACGTTTTGGAAGCATCATTTACGAGATAAAACCTGAGATAAAAAGCGCAATTGCTAGAATCATCTGAGAAGACAAAATCGAATACCGCGTCTTTTTTAAATCATTTTTTACCAAAAATGCCAGCGCTAGGAGCAGCGGAAGTACAAGAGGATAAAGACCTCTGTATTGCAATCCAACAATTGAAAGCAAGATTATGCAAAGGGAAGCGCACAATACCTTTTTGCCGGCATCAAAGCCGAATAAAACCGGTATCGTTCTTATGCCGACGTGCTTGTCACCATCATAACCTCTAAGGTCCCCAAGCACGTTGATACTAAATCCCACAAGAGCAATGATTGGAACATAGTACAACATACTCCCTGTGAATTGTCCGCCTGCCAGAGCACCAATCAAGAAAGCGAGACTCATTGCGACTCCGGTGTAGATATTCTTTACAAGAAAGACTTTCTTGACCCCGTATTTCGAATAATAAATCCCCGAGGTAACCCAAACGATATATAGGATAAAAGCAGGTCCGGGTAAAAACGATGCAAAAATAAAACTCATCAGAGTAAAACCAGCGACCGCTAAAATACCTTTTCCATTGACAACAAACAAATTAAGTTTTTTGTTATTTACCAAATCCTCCTTTTTGTCTGTCAGGTAATTATAGGAATACGCAGACGCTGTTGTGAAAAACGCAGTCAAGAAAAGAAAAACCATCACGGCAGCAGGGCCATTGAATAGCAAGTATCCCGAGACCGCCATTCCTGAGAGAAATAGCCCGGTCTCGGGCCTCGTAAAGATAATCAATTCTTTCAATAACGCGATTTTCGTCTTTAAAAATTCTGCAACATATCGCCTCTTAAATTCTACAGCCACCCCCCCATTATTGTAAAATATACCCCACCTTTTAAAACTATACATCTTTGTCTAATAAAATGCAAATCATTTTATATAAAACTTTCGTAAATATATAGTTTAGTTTCAATAATTTTACTTATTCCGCAATATTTATATACAATCCACTCCAATATATATAACAGGCAGTGGGGTTTAAAATGCATTGGCGAGAAAAAGAGCTAATCGAAATCATAAAAACAGGGGGAAGGCTAAACACTTCTGACATAGTAAACAGAAGCAGGATGTGCAAGGTCACAGCTCTTAAATATCTAAAGGTCCTCGAGGACCAGGGGCACGTCAATTTTGAGCGTATTGGGCCAACAAAACTCTGGCATGTAAATCAAAATGATATTTCCAAGGGGGGAGAGGGGAACTCCTCGGAACACTATCAAAACATCCTGCGGATGCTAAAAGAATTCGAGGAGTCAACCGGGAAAAAGGGATTTGTCCTAATGAGCGTTGAAGATTTCGATGCAAACCCTGCGGCATTGAAGGTGTCTCTTCTTGAGGACGGAACTCCTAAATTCGAACTAAAGACCGGTTCGGGGGCGTGAGGGGCAATGCCTGCAAAAATATTAATAGTCGACGATGACCCTGACTTTTTATTCGTATTAAATCGCATTCTGACAAAGGATGGACACGAAGTAATACAGGCAGAAGACGGCGCCGAGGGCCTCAAAATAGCAGAATCAGAAAAGCCTGACATGGTATTTTTGGATGTCATGATGCCGGACATGAACGGCTGGGAAGTTTGCAAGAGACTAAAAGCGGCCTCCCCCAACCTTCCTGTTTCAATGTGCTCAGTATTAAGTGAACCAGAAGATATTGAAAAAAGCATCAGATTCTCAGGAGCGGATGACCACTTAACCAAGCCACTAAGTTTTAACAAGGTTTTGGACGCTGTCAGCCATTTTCAGTCAGGCCCCCACATACAGGAAGAGACAATACCTATATTGAGGTAAAAACCATGCCAGGTAAAATCCTGATAGTGGATGACGACCCCGGCATCCTCCATATCCTAAAATTTTTTTTAAATAAAAAAGGGCACGAAGTAATACAGGCAGTGGACGGCGATGAGTGCATCAAAAAGGTGGAAGAAGAAAAGCCTGACATGGTATTTTTGGATGTCATGATGCCCGGGATGGACGGCTGGGAAGTATGCAAGAGACTAAAAGCGGCCTCCCCCAACCTTCCTGTTTCAATGTGCTCCGTCTTAAGCGAGCCAGAGGAGATTGAAAGAAGCCTCAGATTTGCGGGCGCAGATGACCACCTAACAAAGCCCCTGAATTTCAATAAGGTTCTGGACTTTGTCCATTCCTTTTAATTTTAAATACTTGTGGGCCGATTTATAGTCCAATGACAAGTATAATGGTTCAGGGCACGACGTCTTATGCTGGGAAGTCTTTTCTTGTAATGGCGCTTTGCAGGATATTCCGCGAGAGAGGAATAAACGTCGCACCGTTCAAATCCCAGAACATGTCGCTTAACTCGCACGCCACAAAAGACGGCCGTGAGATGGCGAGGGCCCAGGCACTTCAGGCATTTGCCGCAGGCGTAGAACCCCAAGTAGAGATGAACCCAATTCTTGTCAAGCCAACAGGCGAGAGCACATCGCAGATTGTCGTAAACGGAAGGCCCTACAAAGACATATTGGCAGAGGATTATCACAGTGATTTTGCAATGGGCGAGGGGCTGCAAATAGCAACGGCTGCATACGAGGCACTAAAGCAAAAACACGATATGATAATAATCGAGGGCGCAGGGAGCCCAGCAGAAATAAATCTCTACCACCAAGACATAGCGAACATGCGTATAGCGAAGCTGGCAGACGCGCCCGTAATACTGGTGGCAGACATCGACAGGGGTGGAGTATTCGCAAGCATTTATGGCACACTTGCCCTCTTAAGCGAAGAGGACAATGCAAGGGTTAAAGGCATTGTGATAAACAAGTTCAGGGGGAATCTCGATATACTAAAACCAGGAATAAGTGAGATTGAGGAGCTTACAAAAAAACCGGTATTGGGCGTTATCCCCTACATCAATGGCCTGAAATTGCCAAGCGAGGATTCTGTCTCCCTCCAGGACGCAAGAGAGGGCCCCGGGGAGATAAAGGTTGCAGTTATCAAGCTTCCAAGAATCTCAAATTTCACAGACTTTGACCCGCTAATAAATGATGGCATAAATGTCGCGTATATCGAAGAACCAAGGGAGTTAGAATCCGCAAGTGCCCTCATCATTCCAGGCACAAAGAACACACTAGAAGACCTCGGGTGGCTAAGAAAAAAAGGGTTTGATAAAAGCATTCATGCCCTTTTGGGGAAGATACCTATAATTGGCATATGCGGCGGATACCAGATGCTTGGAAAAAACATCGAAGAGGGCGTAAGAAGGGAGGAAGGGTTCGGGCTTCTGGATGTAAAGACCTCATTTGAGGGATATGAAAAACAAACAAACCAGGCAAGCGGAAAAATCCTTGCAACAAAGGGCATATTCAAAGAAACCACAGGACTCAAAATCAGTGGTTATGAGATTCACATGGGCGAAACGACGCTTGGAGCTGGCGCCATGCCTGTTTTTGAGCTTAATGGAAAACCAGACGGAGCAATCGATGAAGGCGGCATGGTTTTTGGCACATATCTTCATGGTATTTTTGATTCGCCTTCATTTAGAAATGGCTTTTTAACATTCATTGGGGGTAGCACCCCCGGGAGCTCAAAAACACAGGAAGAACTCTGGAATGAAAGCATCGACAGGGCAGCAAGAGCTGTAAAAGAATCAATAGACATCAAAAAAATAGCGGGGTGGCTGCGTGAATGAATTTTATGTCCTTGCTATGGCAGTCTTGATAGACAGAGTATTTGGGGAGCCTCCTGACAGGTTCCATTCTACGGTGTGGATTGGCAGGCTATGTGCAGTAATACAGAAACGATTGAGCAATAATGTCCTTCACGGATTTTTTTTGTTTTTGGTGGTCGCATTGATTCCGTCAATAGTTGTTTTCCCCCTGCTGCAACTTGCAGGAGAAACATATCTCACAATCTTTCTTGGCGCCCTGATTTTAAAATTACAGTTCAGCTGGAAGGGTCTTGCAGATTACGCAATGCCTGTCCTTGAAGCACTTGAGTCTGATATAGAGAAGGCAAAAGAAAAACTCCTTTTCATGGTCGGCCGCAAGACGGAAAATCTTAGTGAGGAAGGCATATTATCGGCGACAATCGAGTCAATCGCGGAAGGCACAAACGACGGCGTAACGGCCCCGCTCTTTTTCTATGTTTTATTTGCCGCTCTTTTTGGTTTTCCTGTTGGGGTAACTGCAGCAGTATTTTTCAGGGCCGCAAGCACCCTTGATTCAATGGTCGGATATAAAAAGGAAGGCCTCGACAGGATTGGTTTCGTGTCCGCAAGGGCTGATGACCTCCTCAACTTTATACCTTCAAGAATCACTGCCATTCTTATTTTATTTTCAGCGTTCCTTTTAAGGGAGGATTACAAAAACGCCTGGAAGATTTTCAAGCGGGACAGAAACATTACAAAAAGCCCGAACGCAGGACAGCCCATGTCAATAGTGGCAGGTGCGCTTGGCGTAAAACTTGAAAAAGTTGGGCACCACATCCTGGGCGACCCTCTAAAGGGCCTTCAAAAAAGCGACGTCAAAAGGGCGATTCGCCTCTCAAACCTCCAAACAACGTTATTTTTATTTGCAAGCGCTGTAATTATATTGCAATGAAGCAAGAAATCACAGAATTCGCAGAAGACACAATCATAGGTTTTACAAGGGCGCCCCCTGACTCAGACTTCGAATCTGCCATAGTCATAGGGGCGCCAAGCCTTGAGATGCTGGAAGGGCTTACAAGACAAATCAAGATGTACCTGACAACCAAAGGACATTTTGCAGAAGAGGTATCGAGCATTGAAGAGGGCATTGACATCAAGCGCCTGGCCACATCCGCTTCCCTTGGCGCCATTGGCAAAAGCACTCTTGTCATTACACCTGAGTTTGGGCCAAGGGCCAGGTTTTCTGTTATCCTGACAGACGCAGTAATCGATGTAGATGAACCGCGCGAGTTTGACTTCTGCAAGGACTGCAATGCGTGCATAGAAGCATGCCCAGCAGGCGCAATAACTGATTCTGGATACGACAGGGCCGCATGCGAACACACCAGAGGAAATATCTGTGTGCTTTGTATAGCGGCGTGTCCTGTGGGGAAGGGAAAATGAATTTAGTCGAGGTACTTGAAGAAAAAGGAATTAAACTAGATGATATTGAAAATTCAGCAATGGAATTATTCGTACCTCATGGAAGCCTCGAGAACAAAAATCAGGCCAGCGAGGCGTTTAAGAAAATTCTTGCAAGCGCACTAAAGGATACGAATATATCGGCTTTGGTTCTGGCAGGTTTATTGCTCGATGAATGCGGTGGAAAAGGGGCGATACCAGGACTTGACATCATTGATTTCAAAAACGATTCAGTGCACATAATAGCAGATGAAATCCTGGGGATGGCCATTGCAGAGTACATTGGGGGCACAAAAGCGAGGTTCGAGTACGTCAGATACGATATGAAAAAGCCAGGCATATTGGGGGAGCTTGGCCCGTTCACAGATGACGTTATTTGCGGCTTGATTGCTGGTGCCTCGTCGCAAATGTACAGTGAGGCATTGAAATGATAAAGGCGCTAAGAAACGCGTTTGGATTTCTCACGATAATACCGGTTGGCATGGATTTTGATACAGAAGATGTCGCAAAAAGCGCATGGCTCTTCCCTCTCGTCGGTGGATTCCTCGGCCTGACAGCTGCCCTAATTTATGAACTTCTGGGACACCTGTTTTCAGACCCCGTTTCAGCTGGAATTGCGCTTTTTGCGCTCCTTGTTCTTACAGGCTTCCATCATCTTGACGGGCTTCTTGATTTCGGGGATGGATTGATGCGCGTCGGGAGTGCAAAGGAGCGGCGAAGCGCCATGAAAGACGTAAACACAGGAGTAGGGGGTTTTGCCTTTGGGTTTTTTGTGCTGCTTATAACCTACGCGGCCATCACAGAGAATACCACGATATTCATAAGCCTTATTGCAGCTGAAGCCTCTGCAAAATTCGCAATGGTGCTGGGTGCATTTGTTGGGAAGCCCTCGCACGAGGGAATGGGCAGCATATTTACAAAAATCGTAGATACACGGCTTCTTCTGTTAGCACTAATTGTCTATATTCCATTCCTTGCCATACTCCCAATCGAAATGGGACTACTGGCCTTTGCGATGGCTGTCGCTTCAACCCTCATCATCACTTTTATCTCTTTGAAACTTTTCAAAGGAGTACCGGGCGATGTCCTTGGCGCCATAAACGAGATTACCCGGATGGGTGTCCTGGTGGTGCTGCTTGTATGAAAATCCATGCCCTAATTATGGCCGGCGGGAAGGGCACGAGGCTTGAGGGGGGCACAGAAAAACTGCTGCTTGTGCTTGAGGGCAAGTTTTTAATCGATTACACGCTTGAAGCAGTCGCAGGATGCAAGTACATTGATAAGTTTTGGGCAGTGACAAGCCCGCACACACCGAAAATAGAAGAACACCTGAGGGAAAAATCCATTCAAATACTGCATGCCCCGGGCGACGGCTATGTCGAGGACCTGGTGTTTGCAATAAAGGAACTTGGTATTGGAAAAACGCTGACAATCACGGCAGACCTGCCGCTTGTTCGTTCCGGGGACCTTGAGTGGGTAATTGATGAATACCAAAGGCAGTATAATCCAGCTCTCGCTGTAAACACAGCAATCGGGAAGGACCTCATACCAACTGGCGTGAACATTGTGGACGGCAAAAATTTAAATGGGAGCGAGTTCAATCTGATAACAGCAAAACCGCAATTTGGCCTAAACGTAAACACAAAAGAAGAGCTGGTTGAGGCGCAAAGGAGGATAAGAAATGTCAATTAACAAGGAACTTCTGGACATCCTCGCATGTCCTATCGACAAAAAAGACGTGGAATACAGGGAGAGTGTTGATTTTATTTTATGCAAGGATTGCGACATCCGCATTCTTGCAGACCGGGCTCCGGGCGATGCCTGTGCAAAGTGCGGCGGAGAATCCGAAAAGATAAAGGGAGAAGTTTTGATATGCACAGAGTGCAACAGGTGGTATCCCATTATAGATGACATCCCGCACATGCTGCCCGATGAGCTGCGGGAAGATTTGCCCTAGTGCCTGAGTAAAAATCGCATAAATTCCTCGCCCTCGAGCTTGCCTACACTTCCATTTTTACAAGAATTCTCATCAAATTTTATGCCGTCGCCGCCATCACCTGGCGAGCAAACCGCAAACGGCACAGGTTCAGGGGCATGGGTTTTTGTTTTTATTGGCGTCAGGTGGTCCGGCAGGACTGCTATCGTAAACTCGCTCCCGCTGTCAAGCAGCGTACCCAGTACCTTTTCGTCAAATTCTTCAATTGTTTTTATTTTCATTTCTAAATCCCCTGCATGAGACGCCTCGTCAATGGATTCCACATGTAAATACACATAGTCAACTTCCTCAAGGGCCTTCAGGGCGTGTACTGCTTTCCCCCTGTAGTTTGTGTCATAGTAGCCTGTTGCACCCGGCACATCTACGACTTCCATGCCCGCGTAGGCTCCAATGCCTTTTATGAGGTCTACTGCTGAAATCACAGCACCGCTTATGTCATACTTCTCTTTTAGGGTAGGCATATCTGGCCTTTTGCCCTGCCCCCAAAGCCAAATCATGTTTGCAGGGTTTTTTCCAACACTCTCTCTTTTTTTGTTGACAGGGTGGCGAGCAAGCACCTCCTTTGACTCAATTGTCATTCCATTGAGGGTTTTTGCAACAGGGTTGTTCGATGGCTTTATCATGTGTTTTTTTATCTCTTCCCCGATTACGTCATGCGGGGGTGTGCAAATAACGTTTCCACCATCAGGCAAAACAAAAAGGTGCCTGTAGCTGACCCCTGGATAGAATTTTCCCACATCTAATTTCTCGTCCAAGGCCAAAATAAGCTCGCGTGCCTCGTTTGTCGTTATATGGTCGGCGCAGTAGTCAGCAATGAACCCGTCTTTCTCGGTTATCAGATTGCACCTGAATGCAATGTCGCTTTTCCCAAGTTCCACCCCAATGCTGGCAGCCTCAAGCGGCCCCCTGCCGGTATAATATTTCCGGGGGTCGTATCCAAGAATCGAAAGGTTGGCCGTGTCAGAACCAGCATTCATCCCTTCAGGGATGGTAGTCAGAAGGCCGCATTTCCCCTTTCTTGCTATCTCGTCCATGTTGGGCTTGTTCGCCACCTGCAGGGGAGTTTTGCCGCCAAGCTCCTCTATAGGATAATCTGCCATGCCGTCGCCAATGACTACTATGTACTTCATTGCCGTTTCCGTCGCTCCGCTCCGCGAATGCCAATTAAATCAGAAAGAATTGCGCTGTTGGTCTCTATCGAACCTGCCCCTTTACCGACAATAGTTACCTCGCCAGCGACATCAGTCTCAAAAGTTGCAACGTTTAGTGCACCTTCTACATTCAGCGGATGGTTAAGCGGCACAAGACGGGGAGACACTTCGAGATGGCTGCCGCTTACCTCTCCGATTAGCTTTACAGCATAACCCCCTTCTTCTGCAAGCTTGATGGCTTCAGGGGTAATGTTTCTGATTCCCTGGATTCGAACGTCTTTAAACGCGGCATCTGCACCCATTATGGCATTTGCAAGTATCACAAGTTTGCTTGCAGTATCGATGCCGTCAATGTCGTACGAGGGGTCTGCTTCTGCGATTCCCAATTCCTGGGCCTCCCTGAGCACGATGTCAAATGGACTTTCCTCTTTTAGCATCCTTGTGAGGATATAATTGGTGGTTCCGTTTAATATCCCGCGTATTGCAAGGACCTCATCACCTGAAAGGCAGTTTCTTGCAAGGTTTAAAATCGGCATGGCGCCGCCTACACTTGCCTCAAATCTGAACTCGACACCATTTTTTTCTGCGGTGCTCTGGAGTTTTTTGAACTTAAGTGCAAGCGGCCCTTTGTTTGAGGTCACCACGTGCTTCTTCTGCTTCATCGCAGCGAGCATATGTGAGAGCCCTGGTTCGCCGGTTTTCACGTTTGAAACGGTGGCCTCGATTACAACGTCGGCATCTATTTTTTCGATTGCCTCAAGCCCTGACATCTTCTTTGCGCCGGGGTACTTAATCAGCTTCCCGGTTTTCCCCATGACATCAAGCGCGCGCTTCAAATCAACACCCTTATCGTTTGCCACTGTGCCCGTGATATCTGATATTGATACAATTTTAATGTCGAGCCCATGTTTTTTCTTTAGCGAATTTCCTTTTTTCAAAAGCACATGCGCCAGCCCCTGGCCAATGTTCCCAAACCCGATGAGCTGCACTCTCATGCTATGCCCTCCAGTGACTTTATCACAACGAGTTTCTTTTCGCGTGCTATTTCATCAAGCCTGTCAAGCGCGGTTTTTGCCTTTGCC
>JAHJSX010000120.1 GCA_018830205.1 archaeon
GCGGGTCAGGCGCCTGTAAATCGGTGAGTTTTATGGACAGGAAAACTGCAAAGAAAATCAAGCTGGTTTCAGGCCTTGGAGTGATTGTACTTCTGGTTGCAATAGGCTTCAGCGCGCTTGGTGATTTCGCAAGCCCATATAAGACCGTTTCTGATGTTGCGCTAAGCCCTGGAGATTATACGGGCAGGCAGGTCCAGGTGGAGGGAGACGTCATAATTGAAAGCATTGCCTGGGAGCCGCCCGTTTTGACATTTACAATGACAGATGGAATAAATGAGCTGGATATAAGATACGAGGGCGTCCTGCCGGGTTCATTTCCTGTCGGGGACGTTGGAAGCGAATCAGAAATCGATGTAGTTGCTATTGGGTCAATGACGCTTGCAGGCGAATTCGATGCGGGTTCTATTCTTGTCAAATGCCCGTCAAAGTACGAGGCAAAGCTTAACGAAACGTCACTGGATTAGCCTGTACTCTTTTTTTCCTATTCCAAGTTCAACTGCCGTGTCAAACTGCACCCTCCAGTGGGTGTCAGGGTTTATCGCCGTGAGCTTGTCATCCCCCCCTTCAAACGCACTTCCATCGATGCCGGGGGCCTTATTTATCATGTCAATTGAGGCCATGTCAATTGCGACTGGGTCAAGTGATGCAATGACGCCGATGTCCGGAACAATGGGGATGTCCGAGTGGGGATGGCAGTCGCAGTGCGGGAGTATGTCCACGAGAAGATTTATGTATCCTGTGTTTTCCCCGAGCACGTCTAAAACGGCCTTTGCGTTTTCTGCAATACGCCTTGCAAGCGTTTCTTTGTCGTTAAAGCCGACCTTGACTGCCCTCCTGTCGCACACGTCAAGGCAGACGTTGCATGGCAGGCAAACAGTCTCGTTTATTACGGGGAGGGTTATGGCGCCCTCAACAGGGCATTCCTCCACGCACTTGCCGCAGTCGTCGCAGAGTTCGCTGTCTATTTTTAATGGGCCGTCAAAATGAATGCGGAACTTCCCTGGCTTTGATACGCAGCCCACGCCGATATTTTTTATCGCGCCGCCAAAACCTGCCTGGATGTGGCCAGTCACATGAGATAAGAATATTAGAGCGTCAAGCTCTGCGATGCCTCTTGCAACAGGTATTTCACCACTCGTGCCGTCAAGACCGTCGTCGCCGTCCGCAATAACTATTGGTGCGCCAATCGTCTCCGGTGCAAAACCGTTTTTGGCTGCTGCGCGCAGGTGCTTCTCGCGCGATGTCCGGCCCGGTTTCCAGCCAAGTCCTGCCGTTTCGACGATTACTGGTTTTCCGCCGAGGCCTTTAATGATGTCGACAAGCTTTGATACGTATGCAGGTCTGATATAATGCACGTCCCCCGGCTCCCCGAAATGCATTTTTATGCCAACCGAGCCACCCTTCTTGACGAGCCTGTCAAGGCCTGCTGAAAAAAACACACACTCCATCTTCGAAAGCAAGCTCTCCTTTGGCACCCACCACTTCCTGAAATCTTTTACTCGTGCGCTTGCAAAATGTACTTCCGACGCCACTAAAAATGCCTCCTACCCATAATACTCTGCTTTCAATTATAAAAAGATGTTTTCATCTGCATGTTAGCATCAAATTTATATCATTGTATCACCATTATCGTTATTGAAAGGAGTTGGAGCAAAGGGCAGGAGTGTGTTCAAACGGGAAAAGATACGAATATTTCTGGGTTCATAAGGGAACACTGGCAGGGTATAGTGATAGGCAGCCTCGGCTGGATAGCTTTTGGAACCTATCTGTTGGACGAATACACCAAACACGGTACTCTTTCTGAGTTCTATGAACATCTAATATCGGAACTGCCCATCCATCACATATTAATGCTTTCGGCAGTACCGCTAATGATGGCTTTCGGCTATGTCCTTGATAAAAAATTAAAACTTGAGAGGGAATTAAAAGAATACACCGACCAGCTAGAGCAAAGTGCATGGTCAACGTCCGCAGAGTTAGTCGCTTCGGAGGAGAAGTTTTCCAAGGTCTTCTTCTCCAGCCATAGTTTAATAATTATTACTGATTTGAGTGATGGAAAGATTATAGATGTGAATAACAGCGTTGTAAAAATTTCAGGATATTCAAGGGAAGAACTTATTGGGAAGACTACAATGGGACTTGGGCTTTGGGCAAATCCCAACGAGAGGGATAAATACATAAAGGCAATTCAGAAGGACGGGAATGTTACCGATCTGGAAACTGATGTACGGGCAAAATCAGGCAAGCGGTACACATTGCTCCTCTCAGGGGAGATTGTCAATATCGGTGAAGTGCAGCACTTGATTTCCATAGGAAACGACATCACAGAGCGCAAGGAGGCGGAGGTGGCGCTGCATGAGAGCGAGGAGAAATACTCGACCCTTATCGAGCGTGGGAACGACGGGATTATAATCATCCAGGATGGGCTTTTAAAATTCGTGAATTCCAAGATGGTTGAAATGTCCGGCTACTTGGTTGAAGAGGTGCTTGAGAAGCCGTTTATCGAATTCATCTCCCCTGATTTAAGGGAGGAGGTAATGTTCATATATAAAAAGAGGATGGCCGGAGAGGATGTCCCAGATAGGTACGAGACAGAAATCCTGCGAAAAGACGGTGCAACTGTACCCATTGAAGTAAATGCCTCGTCGATTGAATACGGGGGCAAACCTGCGAGCATGGCGATGCTGCGTGACATCACAGAGCGAAAGAAGGCTGAAAATGAAATAAAGCGAAATTACCACATTCAAAATGTAATAAATAAAATTTTGCATGTTTCACTGGAGCAGGTCCCGCTCACTCAGCAGCTCGAACGTGTGCTTGATTTAATGCTCTCCATCCCATGGCTTGTTTTAGAAAAAAAAGGCTGCATATTCCTGGTTGAAGACGACCCAAAAGTCCTTGTGCTGAAGGCCCAGCGAGGGCTCCATGAAGCATTGCTGACCAAGTGTGAAAACGTGCCTTTCGGACACTGTATCTGTGGGAGGGCGGCGGCCACCAAGGAAATATTATTCGTTGACAGCGTCGACGAACGCCACGACAACACTTACGACGGAATAAAGCCGCACGGGCACTACTGCGTGCCCATCCTCTCAGGCGCGCATGTTCTTGGTGTGCTTAATCTCTATGTAAAAGAAGGGCACGAATGGAACACGTACGAAGCGGAATTTCTAAGTGCGGTGGCAGACGCCATTGCTGGAATCATCGAGCGCAGGCATTCAATGGAAGAACTTGAGGAGGCCCATGAAAAACTCGAAGAAAGCCACTCAAAAATGGAGGAAACCCATGAAGCATTGCAAAATGCCTACGAAGATTTGAAAGACGTTGACAGGTTGAAAGATGACATCATCTCTAATGTCAGCCACGAACTGCGCACCCCGATAACCATCATAAAGGGGGCCCTTGAGATGTCAAGGGACGAGGAAGACATAGAGATGAGGGACAAGCTTTACAGGGTTGCAATAAGTGCGCTCGCGAAGCAAAACAGGATAGTGGGAAACCTTGTGGAGATGGCAGCGTTCAGGAAAAAGAAGTTTGCGTTTAACTTTGAAGAAGTAAAACTGGGCCACCTGGTCTCGCTTGTCATGGGAGAGGTTAAGCGTGAGGCAGAGTTAAAGGAAATAAAAATAGAGTCTGACGTCCCAGACATTGCTGTTATGGTGGACTTCGAGGGATTGAAGCTTGTTCTTTTAAACCTCCTGGACAACGCTGTAAAATTCAGTGACCCGGGCGGACACATAGCGGTCAAAGCAGAGGTTAAAGGCGATAAGGCCCACGTCTGTATTGAAGATGAAGGCATTGGAGTGCCAGAGGAATTCCGCGATAAGATATTTGACAAACTCTTTCAGCTGGATGCCACGACGACGCGAAGGTTCGCAGGTACGGGCATGGGGCTTGCAGTTGCCAAGGAGATTATCGAGGCCCACGGCGGGAATATCTGGGTTGAGGGCAGGAAAAAAGGGAGTCTGTTCTGCTTCACTGTCCCCCTGAGTAAAGGTGAGTGAAAAGATGACGAAAATACTGCTTGTTGATGACGAGCCTGACATCGTAATGCTTTGCAAGAACATGCTTGAAAAGGCCGGTTATGAGGTCGTTGTTGCACGAAATGGCCAGGAGTGCCTGGAAAGGCTTATAGAAGAACATTTTGACCTGATACTGCTTGATGTGATGATGCCAGGAGACAACGGATGGGTTGTGTGCAGGAAGATTAAGTCAAATAAGGTGACACGTGACATACCAGTTGTAATGTTCACGGTGTGCAGCGAACCATGGTTGAAAGAGAAAGGCAAGGAAGCCGGGGCCGACGCACAGATTGACAAGCCCTTTGAGCTTGAAGATTTGTTGGGGACTATTGAAAGGGTATTGGCGGAGGATAAGGACTAATGTAATTAGGACTTATTTTTCAACAAAGTACACATTGTTTTTATCATACCCTAGCTCTAAAAACCTTCCAGAGCTCAGGATTTTGTGGCTTTCGTATATTGGGGCCACCCTCTTTTTAGGTCCGATTATCGAGCCCTCTTCAATCGTGACGCCCTCGCCTATTACAGGGGTGAGGTCCTGAGAGCCTTCAAGCATGTCTACATCCAAATCCCTGTCAACAACACTATTATCATGTATCGTGGAATATCTCCCAATTATGCAGTTGTTTAGCCTTGTGTTTCTGCCAATATTTGTAAAATCCATTACTGCAGACCCTTTTATTGTTGCACCGTCCCCTATTGTGCAGTAATCGCCAATGCATGAGGAGTCTATCTCGGCGCCATCCCCTATTATGCAGTACTCGCCAATTCTTACGTGGTTTCCAATCTTTGGAGAGGCCTTCATTCTTTCTATGTTGCGGCGTGTGGACTTGTGAATCAATGTACTGGGCGCGTCTTTTTGAATTATGCCAAACAATGCTTCCTTAATAGTCGTCTGCCTTCCGGGAAAACTCATTCTGCCAAGCCTCCCGTGCAATATGTCCTGTGTTGTTCTTAAAAGCGTTTCTGGAGTGCCTACATCCTCCCAGTAGCCTTCACAGACGAGTCCATAAACTGGATGGTTGTTTTCAACCAGGTGCGGCAGAACATTGGTGCCTGTGTCCATCGGCCCGCCCACCATGTCATCCAAAAATCCCTTAATTTTTGGAGAAAATACATAAATTCCTGTGTTTACGAGCCTTGAAGGTTCCTCGCCCTCCGCAGGTTTTTCTACAAACCTTTTAATCTTGCCGTCATCTGCAAGTTCTACCACACCGAACCCCGAAATATCCTTGTCCTCTTCAAGCTCTTTTAATCCAATCGTAACAAGCGCGTTTTTCGACCGATGAAAGTTGACTAGTTTTCGGAGGTCCATTTCCAGTATGTGGTCGCCTCCAACAACAAGAACCTCTTTTTTTATGTCATAAAAATCCATGCAAAATCTTACTGCATCTGCATTGCCCCTGTCCTCATATTTTGGTTTATATTTGAATCTCGCGTCAGAAAGTGTCCCAGATGTTTTTGAAAATAAGTGCCCCTCTTTAAAGAACTCCTTTATGAAAAGTGTGCCCCTTATCCCTTTTCCTGCAAGTATGAAATCATTGAACCCCTGGTTGGCCATCGCCTCAAATGTCCGGGAGAGTATCGCCGTCCCGCAAAGGCAGACCAGGGGTTTTGGATGCTGGAGAGTAAGAGGGTATAATCTTGTGCCTTCTCCACCTACCACCGCTATTACAACCGGAAGTTCCCGCATGGCCCACCAACCAGCATAACCTTTGGAGTCGGTTCTATATATACTTTAGGAGATATATACAGGAGAGTAAAATTTTATGTCGGTAAAGTGTAGTGTTTGATGTCATGAACGGAGTTAAAACGAGCACTGTCGTCCTTTTAAGCGTAATAGCAGCGATAACGAGCAGTTTAGTGACCGGTGCTATGATGCTAAGTGCGTTCGAGCATGAACCCGCATATGTGGCATCGCCAACTTCTGAGATTGTAATAATAAATGAAACCAGCAGCCAGGAGGGGATTGTCAGCGCCGTATTTGACCGGGTGCAGAACTCGGTAGTCCATATAACCTCAAGGACCAGCGAACGGGATTTCTTCATGCGCCTTGTGCCTGTAGAAGGGACTGGGACAGGAGTCATAATCTCCTCGGACGGGTACATACTGACAAACAACCATGTCGTTGGCGGCTCTGAATCCCTTATTGTAGCACTTGCAACCGGTGAGGAGGTAAGCGCAGAAATTGTCGGGGTGGACCCAAACACAGACCTTGCAATAATAAAGATAGACCCCCCGAGAACGCTTACGGTTGCGAAACTCGGGGATTCTGATAAAATCAGGCCAGGGCAGATGGCAATAGCAATAGGAAACCCATACAGGCTCGACAACACAGTGACTGTCGGGGTTATAAGCGCCGTGAACAGAACCCTCACAGTAGACGGCAGCTACAGGATTAGAGGGGTTATCCAGACCGATGCAGCAATAAACCCCGGAAACAGCGGCGGTCCGCTCCTAAACTCAAAAGGAGAGGTCATCGGCATCAACTCTGCGATAATAACAACCACAGAGGGGTTTCAGGGGATTGGGTTTTCAATTCCCATCAATATTGCAAAGGACGTATCAAGCGAGCTTATAGAGCGTGGGCGGGTCGTGAGGCCGTGGCTTGGCATAACAGGGACGGATTTGACAGCTGATATGGCAGAATCATTGAATCTCTCTATAACAAAAGGAGTTATACTTGTTACAATAGAAGAGAATGGTCCTGCAGATAAAGCAGGGCTTGTGGGGTCCATATCACACCTATGGGGAGAGGATTTTGTAATCGGGGATGTAATACTTGAGATTGGAGGGGAAGCGACCGACACTATAGATGACCTGATTGAGATAAAGCTGAAATACAGGGTCGGCGAGACCGTGGAAGTCAGGTATTACAGGGAAGGCGAGATAAAAACCACAGAAGTCACTTTAGGGGAAACTCCAGAGTCCTGACCAGAAAGTCGTGGGTTTTGGTGCCCTTGCCATGGAGAAGGAATTCGCGGACGTCGTCCGGGATGTCTATATCAAGGGATAGGGAATATGAATCGTATATGTGCATTGGTACTTTGCTTTTCGCAGCCTCCTTTTCGAAATCGGCGAAACTCGTGCTCGTAAATTTATTGTCAAGTACCTGCGGCGGGCGGCGGTAAAGGATGCCTGTACCGCCCCGGCTTGAGGGCGATATTATCAGCGGGTGATTGTTTCCAAGGTCGATTATCTCTTTTACGTGCGTGCTTGTCAAAAGAGGCGTGTCGGCAGGTATGAAAAGCGTTGCCCCGGCACCCTTTTCGATTGCGTATTTGGTTGCTTTGCCTACGGCCGCGTTGAGGCCCGCTTTTTTTTCTTCGTGGACGAAGTGGAACTCAAAGTCCATGGTGCCAACCAGCTCTGAGGGACTTACAACGATTGTTTCAACCCCTTGGAGCGCACCCAAAACGTCCTGGAGCATGTTCAGCACCAGCTCCTCCCGGTCTTCAACAGATAGGATTCCTGAAAGCCGGGTCTTGGCCTCACTCAGCTTGTTCACAGGGATTATTGCATAA
Organism: archaeon; assembly: GCA_018830205.1. GTDB lineage: Archaea > Hydrothermarchaeota > Hydrothermarchaeia > Hydrothermarchaeales > Hydrothermarchaeaceae > JAHJSX01. The sequence continues at coordinate 7,544 of JAHJSX010000120.1, forward strand.
ACTTCGCCGCTCATCAGGGGTAGTTTAAAGGCCCTGTTAATAAAATTAGCGCAAGCCTTATATGGGCAAGAGGTAGGATTTTTTGTGGAGGAATCTATATCATATTCAAAGGGAATGGAATAGAGCTTGAGATTGGGGGCGTGAGGATAAACTTGGACCCGAAAAAGAAGGCTGAACTTTCTTTCATATCCCATGCCCATTCTGACCATGTTCCGTCTTCTATTGAAGGGAAAGTCCTGCTTTCAGGGCACACGCAAACATTGATTTCAAAGCCAGGGACGCAGGCGCATGAATTCGGGGAGAGTATCCACGTTGGGCCGCTTGAACTCAGCATCCTTGAGTCGGGCCATATACTCGGGTCCGGGCAGCTTCTGGTCGAAAACGGCATGCGTGTCGTTTATACCGGTGATTTAAACCTGAAGGGCGGCGCCACTTCACCCAAAGCGGCCGTGCCGAAGTGCGACGTCCTGATAATCGAGACGACCTACGGGCACCCTCGTTATAATTTTCCAAAAAGAGAGGAAGTTGTGGGAGCGATAAAAGATTGGGTTGACGACTGCCACGCCAAAGACCAGACGCCGGTGATGCTTGGATATTCGCTTGGCAAGGCCCAGGAGCTTACAAAATACCTGAGCTGCGATTTTGAAGTTGGCGTGCATGAATCAATCTATCATTATAATCAAAAATACAAAGAGTTGGGCGTGGATTTGGGGGAGTACTCGCTTCTTGACGGGAAGCGCCCGGAAGTTGCAATAATCCCGCCCAGCGCAAGGAAATCCTTCAACAATGAGGACTATCGATTTGCATTTACAAGCGGGTGGGCCCTGACTAGCGGAGGGGCGCGTAGATACAGCGCAAACACAGGCTTCCCTCTGACAGACCACTGTGGATTTGACGAACTAATCGAGTACGTGGAGCGCGCAGACCCCCAGATGGTTTACACAACGCATGGTTTCGCAGAGGATTTCTCAGAAGAGCTCCACGAGAGGGGATTTTATTCGGAACCTATAAGTTCGATGAAATAATTCTTTTTGTATGCGCCTGATTGTAACCTCCCAAAAAGACATCGCCGGCTCAAACATCTACGAGATGCTGGCCTGCGATTTCGGCTTTAAAGAAGACGGGGATTTTGAGGGGAAGCCTGTTTACAAAAAAGGTGACATCTGGCTCATCGCAACAGGGCGCGGGCAGGTGGAGGCAGAGCATCTCGATGAGTTTTTTAATCCTGATTATTACGTGTTTGCATCGCGCCACCGCAGCGAGTCAGGGGAGCGGACGCTTACCGTGCATGTAACTGGCAATCTTACTGAAAAAGCAGAGGTTGGTGGTAAGCCAAAGGAGCTCGCATACGCGAACCCGGATGCCATGAAAGTTGCGCTCTTGGAGCTTGAAAAGGGAAGAGAGGAAAAAAATCTCGACTACAAGGTCTCGATGGAGGCAACACACCACGGGCCGACAGGCCTTAAAAAGCCAGTGCTTTTCGTTGAGGTCGGTAGTACAGAGGATGAGTGGCGGGATGAAAATGCGGTTGAGGTGGTTGCAAGAGCTGCACTTGCGGCTGCCGAGAACAAAGAAGAATTCACGCGTGCTATCGGCATCGGGGGGAATCACTATGCGCCCGTGCACACAAAGGCGGTGCTTGGCACTGATATCTCCATCGGCCATATAATTCCGATATATGCAGTAAGCGAAATAGGGTTAAAAGAATTTAAAAAGGCATCTGAAAAGACCGGGGCCGAGTTCGGGTTCCTCGACTGGAAGGGTATGCGAAAGGAGCACAAGGACAGAGTGAGGGGGTTTGCAGAGGAGCTTGGCCTTCCGCTAAAGCGCGGGAAGGATATAATGGGGGCCTCAAAGCTGCCTGAATTTGAAATCGAAGAGGAGTTCTTCAATGAGGCCGTTAAAGCGAACAGAAAAATCATTTCTGATGCCATAGAAAAACACGGGGGCGTCCCAAAGTCCAATAAAGATGGAAGCATGTCTAATAAAATTTCATCAAAAATGGACATTCGAAAGGCTGTAATTTCGGCCTGCATCAAGGCGCTTTTACAAAAATATGATTTGAAATTTGATGGAAATCTGGTCCTAAAAGAAGAAAAGATTGACATGAAAAAGATAGAATTACTCGGCATAAAACCTGGGCCGATTCTTGGAAAAATCGCGCATGGTCAAAGTGTAGAAGTAAACGGTGTTGCCATTACCAAGGACATGATTGCATCTGAAGAAACAAGAGTCATAGAAATAAAAGAAAACCTCACAAAAGACATTTTAGAGACCATGTTGTAATTGTCATTATTTTTAATAAAGTTATAGTAAACTTTATAAACCTAACAAATAGATGTCAGTGGATATGGAGATAGGTGTGGTTGGAGATTTTGACACTGTGACAGGTTTCAGGCTGGCAGGCGTCAAGGAGGCTTACGAAGCGGTGGAACCGGGGGCGGCAGTGAAAAATCTAAAGAAACTAATGAAAGAAGACGTGGGGCTTATAATTATTACAGAAAGGCTCGCTGACCAGATTCGAGATGAGCTGGATGCATTAACAGCGGGCAAGGCACTTCCGTTAATAGTGGAAATTCAGGACAAGGGCGGACCTATTGAAGGAAAGATTGACCCTATTATGGCGCTCATCAAAAAGGCTGTTGGCGTCGATATTAAATTCTAATAAATTCTAATAAGAGGTAGAGGAGAAACACGAGAGGTGAAAAGATGGCAAAGGGAAAGATAGTAAAAGTAGCTGGTCCTGTCATTGTTGCAAAAGGAATGCGGGGCGCGCAGATGTACGAGGTTGTAAGGGTTGGAGAGGAAAACCTCATTGGAGAGGTCATAGAACTCGAGGGGGATGAAGCGACTATCCAGGTGTACGAGGAAACTGCAGGTATTGCCCCTGGAGCACCTGTGATAAGTACGGGTACGTCGCTTACTGTCGAACTTGGGCCCGGCATCATGAAGACTATTTATGACGGAATCCAGAGGCCCCTTGAAGTCGTCAAGGCCAAGACGGGCACCTATATTGAACGGGGTGTTGAAGTCCCATCGATTGACAGAAAGAAAAAATGGAAATTTACGCCAATTGCGAAAAAGGGCGACAAGGTTGTAGCAGGAGACTTTCTTGGTGAGGTGCCTGAAACAGAAGTCGTCATGCACAAAATCATGGTCCCTCCTGATGTGGAAGGAGTGGCAGAGGTTATAGAGATAATTGGTGCTGGAAACTACACGGTTGAGGAAAAAATTGCAGTGCTCAAGACACAAGCCGGCGAAAAAGAGTTGCAGATGATGCATAAGTGGCCGGTGAGGATTGGCAGGCCCTACAAAGAGAAGCATGCCCCGAACATCCCACTAATCACGGGCCAGAGGATTCTTGACACATTTTTCCCTGTTGCAAAAGGCGGCACGGCCGCTATTCCTGGGCCATTTGGTGCTGGAAAGACTGTTACACAACAGCAGCTTGCAAAATGGTGCGACGCAGAGATTATCGTTTATGTCGGCTGCGGCGAGCGCGGAAACGAAATGACTGAAGTGCTTGAGGAGTTCCCTGAGCTGACTGACCCAAAAAGCGGAAAGCCCTTGATGGAGCGGACGACAATGATTGCAAACACCTCAAACATGCCGGTGGCTGCGCGAGACGCAAGTGTTTATACAGGCATCACATTGGGTGAATATTACAGAGACATGGGATACAGTGTAGCGCTCATGGCCGACTCCACGTCTAGGTGGGCAGAGGCTATGAGAGAAATCTCAGGGCGTCTCGAAGAGATGCCTGGGGAAGAAGGATACCCCGCATATCTTGCATCAAGGCTTGCAGACTTCTACGAGCGTGCAGGCAGAGTGCAGACGAATGGCAGCGATGAAAGGTACGGCTCACTTAGCGTTATCGGTGCGGTATCTCCGCCTGGCGGCGACTTCTCAGAACCTGTCACCCAGAATACACTGCGTATTACCAAAGTGTTCTGGGCGCTTGACGCAAAACTTGCAGACAGGAGGCACTTCCCTGCCATCAACTGGCTTACCAGCTACTCACTTTATCTCGACAACATTGAGGGCTGGTGGAGCGAAGAGGTCTCACCTGAGTGGAAGGACCTAAGGATAAAGGCTATGGCGCTGCTCCAGAAAGAGTCAGAGCTTCAGGAAATCGTCCAACTGGTCGGTGCAGATGCACTGCCAGAAGGCGACAGGGTCAGGCTTGAGGGTGCAAGGGTAATAAGAGAAGACTTCCTGCAGCAGTTCGCATATGACGAAGTCGACTCGTACTGCAGCCCAAATAAGCAGTTCGAAATGCTGAAAGTATGTCTTGGCTTTTATGACAAGTGCCTTGAGGCGCTGGAAAAAGGTCTGCCTGCAAATGAAATCGTAGAGATACAGGTAAAAGACGATATTGCCAGGCTGAAGTTCGTGCCGGATGACAAACTAGACGCAAAGCTAAAGGAAATAAACAAGAAAATCGATGACCAGTTGAAGGCTCTTTTAGATAAGCGAGAGGTGAATTAAAATGGTTTCCGTTAAAGAGTACACGTCAGTGACAGAGGTTGCAGGACCTTTGATGATTGTAGAAGGGGTAGAAGGCGTGGGTTATGGGGAGGTCGTAGACATAACAATCCCCTCTGGCGAAAAGCGAAGAGGACAGGTGCTTGAATCCGCAGAGGGAAGAGCCGTCGTACAGGTCTTTGAAGGGACACGAGGTATTGACACAAAGGGAACGAAAGTAAGGTTCACTGGAGAGACTATGAAGATTGGGGTGTCAAGCGAGATGCTTGGAAGGATATTTGACGGTACAGGGAGGCCAATCGACAAGGGGCCAGAGATTATCGCAGAAGAATACCGCGACATACACGGGAACCCAATGAACCCGACAGCACGAGAATTCCCAAGGGCGTTTATCCAGACAGGTATTTCAACTATAGACTGCATGAATACCCTCGTTAGAGGGCAAAAACTCCCAATCTTCTCTGGTGCCGGACTGCCGCACAACGAGCTTGCTGCACAGATTGCAAGGCAGGCAAAGGTTCTAGGGGAAGCAGAGGAGTTCGCTGTCGTGTTTGCTGCAATGGGCATCACATTTGAAGAAGCGTCGTATTTCATGAAAGATTTCGAGAGGACGGGAGCACTTGAAAGGGTGGTCGCGTTTATTAACCTTGCAGACGACCCAGCAATCGAGAGGATTATCACCCCGAGAATGGCGCTTACAACTGCTGAATACCTCGCTTATGAGAAAGGCATGCAGATTCTTGTTATAACAACCGATTTGACGAACTACTGCGAAGCCCTGCGAGAGATAGCTGCAGCAAGAAGCGAAGTTCCTGGAAGAAGGGGTTATCCCGGGTACATGTATACTGACCTTGCGACAATGTATGAAAGAGCAGGCAGAGTTATCGGCAACAAGGGCTCAATTACACAGGTGCCAATTCTTACCATGCCTGACGACGACATTACCCATCCCATTCCTGACCTTACAGGTTATATTACTGAAGGCCAGTTTGTGCTCTCAAGGGAAATCCACAGAAAGGGTATCGCCCCGCCTGTGGACGTGCTGCCGTCTCTTTCAAGGCTTATGAAGGGCGGTATTGGTGAGGGCATGACAAGGGAAGACCATGCAAACGTTTCTGACCAGCTTTATTCAGCATACGCTGAAGGCAGGGATTTAAGAGACCTTGTAGCGGTGGTCGGTGAGGAGGCCCTGACTGAAAAAGACAGAAAATTCCTTGAATTCTCTGACAGATTCGAGAAAGAGTTCGTGAACCAGGGCAGTGACGAAGACCGCACAATTGAGCAGACGCTTACACTTGGCTGGGAACTTCTTAGCATCCTGCCTGAGCGAGAACTCAAGAGGATAAAAGACGAATTTATCGAAAAATATCACCCGGCCCATAAAAAGTAACATGGGGACATCCAAATGGCAGAAAAGATTGAGGGCGTCAAACCCACACGAATGGAGCTACTCCGGCTGAAGCGCAAGACAAAGCTTGCAGTTAAGGGGCACCGCCTCCTGAAGCAGAAGCGAGACGCCTTGATAATGGAGTTCTTCAATATTCTTGAGGAGGCAAAGGGAGTCAGAAAGGAGGCGAATGAATCTCTAATCAAGGCCTTTGAGTCCATTATTCTGGCACGCGGAACTTTGGGTACAATGACAGTCACGCAGGCTTCAATGGCCACAGGCGATGTCGCCCCTCTTGAAACACAAACCAAGAGCATTATGGGAGTAAAAGTGCCTACCCTGAAACTCGAAGAATCACAAAGAGATGCTTCCAACAGAGGCTACAGCCTAATAGACACATCCTCAAAACTTGACGAAGCGGCAGAACAGTTCGAGAAGGCTCTCGCCGTTGTTGTACAGCTCGCTGAGGTTGAAAAGACAATCCGGCTCCTGGCAGCGGAGATAGAAAGCACAAAACGAAGAGTAAATGCACTCGAGAACATTGTAATACCGAGGCTGACAGGCACTGTAAAATACATAAAGATGCGCCTCGATGAAATGGAGCGCGAGAACTTCTTCAAGCTGAAGAGGATAAAAGCAGCAATCGACGAAGGATAGGGATTAGCAGCACTTCCCTTTGGGGATGCTGTTTCCGTGCGGGCAAATTCTTGGATGGTTTAGTTTAGTGCAAACTGCGTCCGCCATTTCATCGGTTATGTGGTGTTCTATTGCGCATACCATCCCTTCATGGAGTCCGTCGTCTATATCAACGCTTAAAATCTCTGTCAAGAGAAGCTCTGCAATTCGATGATTCCTGATGATGCGTCTTGCAAGCCTCCGTCCTTTTTTTGTTAGAGCTACCCCTTCTCTTGCTCTGTAGTCCACGAGGCCTTCTTTTTCTATCTTTTTAAGCATCTCAACGGCGCTTGGAGGAGTTACTTTAAGTTCTCCTGCAACTTCGGATATCTTTGCAACCTTTTTTCCCTTCTCCTCAAGTATGAAAAGGGCCTCAAGGTACTCTTCAACGCTTTCTGTTATCTCCATTCTCTGCCCTCCGTACATAGATCTCTTTTGCGATGTCCTCGTCAATCGCAAGGTCGGTCTCGCCAATTTTGATGATGAATGAAGGTGTTTTCTGGTGCAGTTTTATTGTACTTCCCGGGACTACACCGAAGGTTGTCAACTTGTCAAGTCTTTTATGCTCCTTTGGTGCGATGAACACGATTCTCCCGTCCTCGCCCGGACTTAGCTCGGTAAGGGGTAAGACAAGAGGTTTCATTTCCTTTTTGAACCGCTGGCAGCATTCTCCTCTTGGAATCGGATTCCCATGATTGCAGACAGGCGGATGTCCAAGAAACGTGCACACGCTCTCTGTTACGTCGGGGCCCAGTATGTGCTCGAACTTGCATGCCTCGGCGTGTACGGCTTCGTCGCTTAGTTCAAATATCTGTGACAGGAGGACTTCTGCAAGCCGGTGCCGCCTTATGATGTCCCTAGCCATGGCGTCGCCTTTTTTTGTGAGCGAAATCTTGTCCCCCTTTATCTCAACAAGTGCAGCGTTTTCCATTTCCTCTATGATTCGCTCTGGGTTTTCCTGCTCGGAAATCCTTAACGCCTCGCCAAGGGAATCAACGTTTCTCTCCTTGAGTGTCCACAAAAGCTCCAATAACTCATCTATGTCATGTTCATGAATTGTCATAGCATCACCTCAAAATAGCGTAGTATAAAATTTAAAATGCCTCCGACTATGAAGGCCGTCGGGAAAATAAATGCAACCATGCCGGCTGCAGTCTTCCATCCCCTTTCTTTTATTATGATGAACAGGTTCGCGATGCAGGGCATGAAAAGCGTTATCGTGACCATGCTTACAACAATCTGAGTTGTATCCATTAGGCCCGCGCTTGCGAGGGCAAAAAGGCCTGCTGCGCCGTAGTCTCGCCTCAAAAATCCGATTAAAAACGCGCCTGTGGCCTGCGCTGGAAGTCCGAGCACCCCTACAATCAAGGGCGATGCTGCTATCTCTATTCCTCCCAAAATCCCTGTGATGTCAAGGGTAAAAAGGACAATCGTTCCCAAAATAAAAAGCGGCACCGCCTCCTTGAGGTACCACTCGACCCTTGTTGCAGTCTTTATGAGGATGTTTGAGAGCTTTGGCACCCTGATGGGTGGAAGCTCCATAATGAAGTCATAGCTTCCTCCAGGTATTACCTTCGAGGCGAGGAAGCCCACAACGAATAGTGTTGTCACAACCGAACCTGCCCATACGGCAAGTGCCGCCCCAGATAGCCCTCCCAGGAGGCCAAGTATGACACCAAGCTGCGCCGAGCACGGCACCCCAAGCGCCAGAAGGAGTGTTACTATAATCCTCTCCTTTTTGGTTTCAAGGGTTCTTGCGGTAAGTGTTGCCATAGTAACGCATCCAAGCCCGAGTATCATCGGAAGCACTGCCTTTCCGTTTAGGCCGAGTATTTTAAAAATCCTGTTTACCATGACAGCAAGTCGCGGCAGGTAGCCGGAATCTTCCAATATTCCGAAAGCAATGAAAAAAGTGCCGACTATCGGCAAAATGATTGCAACAGAATATGTCAAGGCCATTGTTATTATGCCATAATCCCCTATGAGAAAATCTTGGGCCAGCTTGCTTGGTATCAACCTCTCGATGATGCCAGTAGATGTGGGATTGATGTACTCATTAAATATCACGCCCTCAAAGAAGTCCACAAGCGTCCCGGCGCCAAATACACCTACAAACCAGTAAACAAGAAGGAGAACTGCCATGAGAATCGGAATCCCCTTGATGGGGTGTACTGCCAGTCTTCCAAATGACTCTAAAATCGAGCCGGCCTTCTTTTCTTCCCTGGATTCAGTTTGTTTTACAATTCTATGGACTTCCTCAAGCCTTCTTTTGGTTATTACGTAATTAAGGGGCTGTGAATAACTTGCCTGGGCCCTGTCGCGTATTTGTTCAATCTTCTTTATGGCCTCCGCGTCAAGCGAGGCTAGCCAGGGCTTTAGACTTTCATCACCTGAAAGAAGCATTAGCGCCATGCTCCTTTTCCCTATCCTTGCTTCAGGTATTAGCTCTGCAATTTTTTTTGCCCCCTCTTCTATCTCAGGGGAATACCTGAAAGAAAAATGACTCTTTTTTGTTTTTGTTGTGCTTTTGACAAGCTTTGAAATCCCTTTCCTGCTCGTCGCAACCGTTTCAACTACGCGAACACCAAGAATATCCCCGAGACGCTTGGAATCCACGTACATTCCCCTGCTCCTTGCCTCATCCCCCATGTTGAGGTCAATGAGAAAAGGTAGGCCCATTTCGCAAAGCTGGAGCGTTATCAAAAGCCCGCGACGGAGGTTTTTAGCGTCAATTACCTGCACAAGCCCGTCAAGGTCTTCATTTAACAGGATGTCGCGCGTGACCCGCTCATCCTCTGACATCGGAATGAGGTTGTTTACGCCTGGCGTATCGATTATACCGAGCTCCTTGTCAAAATTTGCATGTCCCGTTGTAACCTCGACCGTCGTGCCTGGGTAATTCGATACCATGACATACTTGCCAGTTAAAAGGCCGAATATCACGCTTTTCCCAACGTTTGGATTTCCTAAAATTGCAATCTTTTTATCGGTCCTCAGTACCTCTTTTTCATGGTTGTGCATCAGGATTCCTCACATAACTTAGGCTGACCTAATTAGGCCGGCCTAACTATATAAAAACTTATTGTAGATGCCGAAAAAGATTAAATAGCCTTCGAGAGCTCGCCAACAATTCTTTCAAAAAGAAGTTTTCCCTTTTCTTTTGTGGCTTTTGTCGGATGTCCAAAGACGCCGCTTTTTGTTGGCACGAGCTGGTCATCTTTTAGTTCCACTTCCTCGTCCACAGCTTCCTCCATTTTCACTTTTTCAGAGCACAGGTAAAGCATGAGGGACGTCTCTGCCTCGCATGCATGAAACGGTTTGGTCTCAAGTATGTCCGAAACGTCAATGTTTGAAAAATCTAAAAACTCTGTGCGGGTGCCGCTCTCGCCTGCCCCCTGCTTTATTGCATCAACATGCGCGTTGCTGTAGTGGCCCGAAGTTATATACACTTTTTTAAATCCGCTGTTCTTCATGGCCATTAATATGTCTCTTGTGTATGCCTTCAGTGTTTCTGGCTCTACCATTGTGGTGCCGGCGTAGGCCTTCGTAGTATTTGAAACACCATACCAGACGACTGGCGCTGCAAGAATCCCTGTTGCATCACTTACGCCCTCGCAAATGGCCTGTACAATGTCTCCGTCTGTTGAGAGGGGTAGGTGGTATCCATGCTCCTCAACACTGCCAAAAGGCAAAAGAATGTCAGACCTTTTTCCAAGATACTCCCCCACCTCATTCCAAGAGAGGTCATTAAGGTTCATTTTACTTTGCGGCCTTTTTAGCTGGCTTCTTCTTTGGGGCCGCTTTCTTTTTTGCTGGTGCTTTTTTAGCTGCAGGTTTTGCCGGCGTTTTCTTTGGGGCTGATTTTTTGGCAGGTGTTTTCTTGGCCGCTGGCTTTTTTGCCGGGGCCTTCTTGGGTGCTGCTTTCTTCTTCACTGGTGCCTTTTTAGCGGGCGCTTTTTTGGCCGGTGCCTCCTTCTTGGGTGCTGGTTTTTTCTTTGCGGGTGCTTTTGGCTTCCCTACTTTCTTTGCTGGCTTTTTAGCCTTTGGCGGCGCCGGTGCTATGAATTCAAGCGAGTCCCCAACAGCATTCCCAGGAATGCCTTTTCTGAATCTGGCCATGAGTGAATGCTTGCCATGAGTGCGTACGATTTTTCCCTGTATTACCTTGCCAGAAGCAGTCTTCCAGAAGACTTTCTTGCCTACCATGCCCGCTGGGTTTTTGTCGTCTGTATCTAGAATGCAGCTCCTATTGTCCTGGGTTCTCCTTGACCCTTTGAATCCGATGATTTTGGCTTTCATGATTTATCTCCTGCGTCCCTTTAGCTACTCTTGAAGCACTAATAAACTTTTCGCATGTTGCATGTCAATAGTTGTTGGAATTTTCTATTTTTCTAATTCTTTTACTATTTTGATTAGTTGTAAAATAATGTCAGACTGTTCGTTCAGCTTTTTCCTTAAAAATGTGGTCTCCGATTTAAGATGACTCATCTCTTTTTCAACGGTTTCAGTCTTCTTAAGAAGAAGGTTATAATCTTTATCGTCTTTCACCACTGTTATTCTCTCACAGTTAATAATAGTTATATCTCCCAATATAAACAGTTCTAGCGTCAATCATTAATATAATTCTTTCAGTTTAAAAGCAAGAGGAGTCTAAGCAGCGCATAAATTTACTTGATTTTTAATATCTTCTTTACCGCTTCCAGATTATATCCTGCAATTATGGTGCCGTCTATATCAAGAACAGGGGTGCTGAGCTGGCCCGACTTCTCAAGCATCTCATGTGCAGCTTCGTGGTCTTCTGCAACGTTGATGTCTTCATACTCAATGCCCTCTTCTTTGAAAAACTCCTTGTACTTTTTGCAATAAATACACTGAGGGGTTGAATAAATCTTTATTTTTGCCATCTTTTGTCACTCCATGGTTTACGGTTTTTCTTCTCCCCTTGGACATACGTATTCCGGGTCGTTAACGTATGCGTAGGCCCAGTACGAAGCAGTGACCGCCTCACCTGCGCCCGTTATCGCCTGCTTGAATTTTGTGTCTGTTACGTCGCCACATGCAAAGACCCCTTTAATGTTTGTTGATGCGGTCCTGTCGATGATTATCTCTTTCTTTTTGTTGAGTTTGACGCCGATGCCCTCTGCCAGCTCAGAAAGTGGGATAATCCCTATCGCAACAAAAGCGGCGTGCACCTTGAATTCCTTTGTTCTTTTGTTTTTACCTTCGATTACAAGTGTGTCTAAAAGCAGGTCTCCTTTCATCTCGACGATGTTGGTGTTTGTGTGTACTGTGATTTTTTTGTTTTTCGTGAGCCGTTCGTTGTTAATTTTCTCCCCCAACAACTTCTCTCCCCGTACTAACATGTGCACCTCGCTTGCAAACTCCGAGAGAAAAAGCGCCTCTTTTGCTGCCGAGTCCGAGCCCCCTATCACGGCCACCTTCTTCCCCCTGTAAATCGGGCCGTCGCAAAGGGCGCAATAGTGCACTCCTTTGTTTTCAAACTTATCTGCGTTTTTTGCAGGGTGTTTCTTGTGTTTTGCGCCGGTTGCAAATATAACAGTCTTGCTTTCGAATGTTTTACTCCCTGATGAGACCGTGAAGCAGCCTTTTTTCCCTCCTATCTTTACTTTTTTAATGAGCGAAGTTTCTATGTCGATGTCGTATTCCTTTGCATGTTCAACGACGCTCATTGCAAGCTCTTCCCCTGAAATTTTCTTTATGCCCGGCCAGTTCTCAACGATGTTGGTCGTTGTTATAACGCCTCCAATAAGCCCTGCTTCGACTATAAGGGTTTTAAGGCCAAGCCTGCCGGCGTACATTGCGGCAGTGAACCCGCTAATCCCGCCCCCAATTATTATTACATCGTGCATTTAACCTCTCCTTGTTTCTTGTTGGCCATCCAATGACTTAAATTTTTTTCTAATCGCCAGTGAAATGAGGGGATAAATATAAGTTTAGATTTCAAAAAACATAACTCTGATAAGGACTGACAGGCAAAGGAACTACATGAAGAGGAAAAAAAGATGAAACAAAGCACTGCAAAGCCCTTGACGATAGGAGTGGACCTTGGCGGGACCAAGGTTAGCATGGCCCTGGTTGATGCTAACGGTCAAATTTTATCTGATAACCGCTACCAAACAAATCCTGATAAAGGCTCCGAGGCTATCGTCGCTGACCTTATAGACGCGGTGAATAAATTTCAGGAGCAATCCGGGCAGGGAGCTGCAGCTTTAGGAATTGGTGTTGCAGGGCAAATTGACCTGGCAGGTATTGTGAAATCCTCACCCAACCTCCCATTTCATGACGAACCGCTGCAGGTGAGGCTTGAAGAAGAACTTGGGGTGCCGGTGCTGGTTACGAACGATGTCAACGCTGTAACATATGGTGAGTGGCGTTATGGTGCGGGAAAGGGTATGGATGATATAGTCGTTGTTTTCGTGGGGACAGGGATAGGTGGCGGAGTGATAAGCGCAGGACGGTTAATTGAAGGGTGTAACAACACTGCTGGAGAATTGGGTCATGTCACGATAGTATTTGAAGGCCGAAAATGCCGATGCCCGAACGTTGGATGTCTGGAGGCCTATGCAGGCGGATGGGCAATAGCCGAGAGGGCAAAAGAAGCGGTTTCAAAAAGTCCAAGCGAAGGTGAAAGGTTGATTTCTTTTTCTGGGGGGATTGAAAAAATAACTGCGGCTACCGTATGTCGTGCTTATGAGGCGCAAGACCCGCTTTCCAGGAGACTTGTAGAAGAAACAGGCCAATACCTTGCTGCAGGAATGGTGGGAATCGTAAACGCCTTTAATCCATGCCTCCTGATTCTCGGCGGGGGTGTTGTTGAAGGCATTCCAGAACTTGTGCAAATTGTTGAAGGTGTTGTACAAAAGCATGCTCTAAAGCCCGCCGTAGAAAACTTAAAGATAGTAAAAGCCGGTCTCGGTGCAAAAGCAGGGGTCATCGGCGCAGCGGCCTTGGCCCGAGATAAAATTGCAAAAGGATAGGGAGAACATGTCAAAAGACTGCCCGCACCAGATTCTCAAAATAGGAGACTTTCAAAATTTTGTAGACGCGCGGTTGAAATCCTGGGAGGAAATGGGATTTAATCGAAGGCTATGGGAAAAGGACCCAACTCTCTGGTTTAGCGGGCCGGTGCTTGGTGTCGCTGACCGTTTGGGGTGGCTTGCTCTTCCTGAGAGCATGCAAGAGCAGATTGAAACTATTGTCTCATTTGCAAATGAAGTGAAAAACGAGGGGGTGCAACACATCGTCCTCCTTGGGATGGGTGGTTCAAGTCTGGCTGCCGGGGTTTTTCAGAGCATTTTTGGCAGCGGCCCGGGGTATCCAGAGCTCATAGTTCTCGACAGCACACATCCTGATGCAGTTCGCGCGGTTGAAACAAAAATAGACCTGCGCCGCTCCCTCTTTATAGTTGCAAGCAAGTCTGGAACCACCCCTGAGCCGCTTGCCTTTTTTAAATATTTCTGGAAAAAAATGGAGGAAACGGTTGATGTGCCGGGGCGTCACTTTATTGCTATTACCGACCCTGGCACCTCGCTTGTGCAGCTTGCAGAAGAGAAGGGCTTTCGCCAGATATTTCTGGCGCCGCCGGATTTGGGGGGTAGGTACTCGGCCTTAACGGTCTTCGGGCTTGTGCCTGCAGCACTTATAGGTGTAGATATTCACAGGCTCCTTGGTCGGGCGCATGATGCTGCAAAAGGTGGTGGTGCTTCAGAGCAAGAAGTGCCGGGGCTTGCGCTTGGCGCGGCGCTTGGGGAACTTGCTATAAGGGGCAAAAATAAAGTGACCTTCATGGCTCCACCCTCGCTCAAAAGATTTCAGGAGTGGCTGGAGCAGCTTATCGCAGAGAGTACCGGAAAAGATGGCAAAGGTATAGTGCCCGTTGTAAATGAGCCGCTTGCAGGTCCAGATGCCTATGGCAAAGACAGATTTTTTGTTTATTTTAATGTTGCAGATGAAAGGAGTGAGAAAATAAAAAATAGGGTTATGGAGCTGGAGGCCGCGGGCCATCCGGTAGTGCATATCAATCTAAACGACAAATATGACATTGGCTTTGAGATTTTTAAATGGGAGATAGCAACGGCATCAGCAGGGTCGATTCTTGGCATTCATCCCTTCAACCAGCCGGACGTCGAATCGTCGAAAGAGCTTGCACGAAGAGCCATGACAGGTGAGGTAAGGACAGAAATAACAGAGGCCGTATCAGTAAAGGACCCAGATGAGTTGGCCAATGCCCTGAACGATTGGCTGGAACTGGCTAAAGAAGGCGGCTACATAGTTATTCAATCTTATTTGCAGCCAACTGAAGAAACAACGAAACTGCTCCAGAAAATCCGTAAAGAACTCTTGAATCGCATGGGACTGGCAACGACTGTTGGTTACGGGCCGCGTTTTTTGCATTCAACGGGCCAGCTTCATAAAGGCGGCCCGGTAAGCGGCCTCTTCTTGCAAATCATAGACACCCCGGCGGAAGATTTACCTGTTCCGGGAGCTGACTACACGTTTGGTGAAATAATTGGCGCACAGGCAATCGGAGACTACCTTGCCCTCAAAAAACGCGGGAGAAGTGTGCTCAGGGTTGACTTGAAAAAAGATGTCGCCCGCGGGCTTTCCGAGGCGTCCCGGTTATTAAGTGCAAAACAATAAACAGCGAGAATATAAATATAATAAAAGACACATGAACATTAGAGGGAAAGCGATATGGTTAAAGTAAAAGACATGATGAAAACAGATATCGTCTCCGTGCAGGACAGCGCGCCGGCCATGGAAGCCGCAGTCGTTATGATGGAAAATAGGGTCAGCAGCGTTGTTGTTAAAAATGGAGAGGAGACTATTGGAATAATCACTGACAAGGATTTCGTTCATCTTGCTTCACTTGGGGGAAATCCAAGAGGGGTGACCAGCCATATGAGTACAGACCTTGTGACAATAGCACCGGGGGCAGACCTCAAGGAAGCCTTGGATTTGATGAAAGAAAAAGATGTGAGGCATCTTCTAGTCAAGGAAGAAGGGAAGATAATAGGCATCCTCTCCACAAAGGACATCAATCACAGCCTTGCAAGTATTCTGGCAAGTATTTAATAACCTGAGCGGAATTATTCAATTTTAGGAGATTATAAAGTGATAGTTTTTCCTATATTTACTGAAAAATTACATTTTGTAATGATGGGGTATGCGCTATTATTATCAATTATTTCTTATTTATTTTTAAGAAGATATAACTTATTACCCTTCAGTAAAAAGCATTTTTTAATTATTTGGGCTTTTATTGTTGTTTTTATTTTTTTAGCTACTTTCCTTACCAACAACCTATTACCAACGGGTTTATTCAGAGAGACCAACAATTTTACAAATTTTGTTTATATCTCCTATGGGGGTTTTGGTTTATATGTCAAGAGTTTTTTAGCATCGTTTCTTACCTTGTCCACCTTCTACTGGATAAGATATAGTTAAAAATGGTGACCCTTTGATTTGGGATTTTACGTTAATACTGCTATTTTATGCAATATTGGTAGACGTGATAGTGGATATTAATGGTTTATTGTTATTACTGGATTCGATGAACTCACTTAATCCGCCATTGCAATAGTAATCACCCAGATGTTTCTCGGGTCATGACCCGCCGATATGTTTACAGACGTTATGCTTGGCGTTAGAAACATAAAATCAGGGGGATATTATTTGGAGTTCTGTTCTTCTTGCAAGGGCCTGATGGTCCCAAAAAACAGCAAAAAAGGCATTACATTAGTCTGCGGCAAGTGTGGACACGAGCTTAAGAAGTTCACAGCCACAAAGTACAAAATTAAAGAGAGCGTCGACCGGAAACGTAGAGATATTGCCATAATTGAAGAAGAAAAGAAAAAGACTACCCCTGATGAGAGGAGATACGTCAATGACCTTTACGGGACTGAGACGTACATCGGTTCTGAAGAATAGCCCCATCGCTAGCAGAGCCGACTGACTCTCGGTATTTTGATAGTATGCTTGTTGGTTCTGTGTCTTTTTTCATGTCTTCTGCTTCCCTTTTGTTCAATTCGTCATTAGATACTGCAATGTCGAGCTTTCTTTGCGGGATGTCTATCTCTA
>JAHJSX010000121.1 GCA_018830205.1 archaeon
AAGCATGAGATTTCAAAGCTAAAAAGCGAGTCAAAGGCAATGTATGCCGAAATAACATCCGTTGACAAAAAATCAGGCGGACTTCGCAACAAGCTCCAATCACTTGGGGGCACGCTTGATGAGAACCGGGAGAAACTCCTTGAGCTTGAAAGGAAAAACGCGCTGATTGGCGAGAAAACCGACCAGAAGGAGAGCCTTATGCAGGAGCTTGAGGCAGACATTGCCGATAAGCGCAAAAGGCAAAAAAGCATAGCCGAGGGGCTCTTGGATGCAGAGGCCCGAAAAAAAGGCCTGGACGCAAAATCAAAGAAAAATGAGAGTTCAAAAAGCGGGCTTGTGGACAGCTCGGTAGAGCTGAAAACAGAGATTGAGAAATTAAACATAACACTGCAGGCCAAGCGCGATTCGTATGCTACCTTTGATGCAAAATACAAGGCCCTTGAAAACATAAGGCAAAAGCGCCTGTCCTTCAACAGGGCAATTGATGACATCCTGAAAGTGAAGAGCGAGGGAAAAATAACGGGGATATATGGCCCGATTTCTGAGCTCGGGAAGGTAAATACCCGCTACTCAAGGGCGCTTGAGGTTGCTGCTGGAAGGGGCACGGAGTTCATCGTAGTTGAGGATGCGAAGACTGCCGAGGCATGCATCAATCACTTAAAGAAAAACAAAGTTGGAAGGGCGACATTCCTGCCCCTTAAAAATCTCAAGGACGTGAAGCCAACTGAAAAGGCGAGGCAGCTTGCAAAACAAAGCCATGGGTTTGCGTTCGAGCTTGTAGAATTTGACAAAAAATTCGAGCGTGCATTTGCGCATGTTTTCAGAAGCACTGTAATTGTAACTGACATCGAACATGCAAGAAAGGCAGGAATAGGTGACGTACGGATGGCAACACTTGAGGGCGACCTTATTGAACCCTCCGGCATGATGAGCGGGGGCTTTTACGTACCCAAGGGCATCGGATTCGAGGAGGCAGATACAACAAAAAAAGAGGTCGATGCGCTAAGGGCTGAGATAGAGAAACTCGAGAAAAAGAGGGAGGCCCTGCTTCGTGACAACTCAAGGATAAGACAAAAGCTCGAGGACATAGCGACAGACGGAATCGACATGGTAGGGGAAGTTGAGGCCCTGAAGGAGAAGATAAAGGCGCTTACGCTAACAAAGGGCGACATCATGGATTACATAACAGAAAAAGAGGCAGCAAGAAAAGAGCTCGCAAGAGAGACAAACGAGCTAAGAGCAGGAATGGAAAAAGACGCGCCAGTGATAGATGCCCTGAGGAAGAAGGTCCTCACTATTTCGAGCGAGAAAAAGGCACTTGAAGAAAAGCTCGCTGCATCAGGGGCCCAGAAAATACTCGGGGAAATCAAAGCTCTTGAAGACGAAATCTTTTCCCTTGAAAGAGAAAAAGAGAACACCAAAAACCATATCAGCCTCAACAATTCAAGGATAGGGGAAATCCTAAAGCCAAAAATCCTGCAGCTTGAAAAGGAAATAAAAGAAATCGACCTCGCAAAAGAAGACAAGGACATTGCAATAAAGGGCGCTGAATCTGATAGAAATGAACTTGAGAGGTCGCTATCTGAAATTAAAAGGAAAGAAGATACTGTTTTGCGGGAAATGAAGCGGCTAAAGGACATGAGGGGCTCCTTTATTAAATCCATTACTCTTATCGCAGATAAGCGGAATGCCTTTACAGACGAGCTTGAGGAAGTAAAAAGGAGTATAGAACTTTCAAACATTGAACTCGTGAGGCTTGAGACAAAGCTTGAGACAATAACCACGGAGCTAAAGGCGTTTGAAGACCTTGAAATTGAGCTTTTAGTTCCAATAGAGACTCTTGAGATGGAAAAGGAAATTGCACATATGGAAGTCGAGATGTCTTCCCTTCTGCCAATAAACATGAGGGCCATCGAGGACTTTGAGGAGGTAAGGGAAAAATTCGATGGTCTTGATACAAGAATGGAGAAGCTTCTCGCGGAGAGGGATTCCATCAACAAACTGCTGGGGGAGATAGAGAACCGGAAGATGGCAGTGTTTATGGAAGTTTTCGAGAACATTGCAATGAATTTCCGAAGAACGTTCTCACAGCTTTCTGAGGGCGGCGAGGCAGACCTCCTGCTTGATGAGGAAGCACCGCTTGACGGCGGCCTCCAGGTTCGGGCAAAGCCGGAAGGCAAGAACCCTCAGTACATAGAACTAATGAGCGGCGGGGAGAAGACACTTACCGCTCTCTCTTTCATATTTGCAATCCAGAGATATCAGCCCGCGCCGTTTTACATCCTGGATGAGATTGACATGTTCCTGGACGATAGAAACGTCACAAAGATATCTGACCTGGTGAGGGCGGCTTCAAAGGAGGCCCAGTTCGTCGTCGTATCCCTGAAGGATAATATGATGACGGGCGCAAAACAGCTTTTCGGAGTCTCAATTGACGACGGCGCCTCAAAACTAGTAGGAGTGGAGTTGGAAGAAGTTGGAAGCACAGATGCAGCCAGTTGAAATCCTCATGGATCTGGTAATAAAAGATGAGCTTGACCCATGGGATATAGACATAGCGGACATCGCAAACAGGTTCATAGAGGAGGTACAGAAGATGGCGAAGCTGAATCTGCGCCTCTCCGGCAAGACGATTCTCGCATCATCAATCTTGCTCCGGATGAAATCAGACAACCTCGTTCCAAAGGAGGAGCCTGCACTTGAGGAAGATTTTGGCTGGGAGTATTTCCCGGATGAAGCCCCTGATGAGATAATACCCCTAGGTACGCCGGTCAGGCGCAGGGGCGAGAGAAAGACAACGCTTTTTGAGCTTATAGAAGCACTCCAGCGCGCCTTAAACGAGGAGATGATAAGAAAAAGCTTCCCAAAAGGCGCAAGGCCAAAACCAAAGATGATAATCCCGATTGACGAGGAGACATTAAAAGAACGGATGACGGGCCTTCTCGACACGATTCAAGAGCTTGCAAACACGACAGAAGTAATAAAATTCTCAGACCTCATTGGAAAAAAAAGAGAGGACATCATTACGGTGCTCGTGGCACTGCTTCACCTTGATTCACAGCGCCAGATTACAATCTGGCAAAAAGAGCTCTTTGGCGAGATTTTTATTACGCTAAATTGAGACGGATGATTTTATAAATAACTAGAACACAATAAATTAATTCATGATAATCATCGTGGGGGCCGGTGAGATAGGCGTTTATGTCGCCACAAGCCTAAAATCTGCTGGATTTAATGTCCTGCTAGTTGAAGTTGACGACAAAATTGCAAATGAAGTAACTGCCCGATATGACCTCAAAGTAGTAAATGACGATGCAACAAATCCTGAAGTCCTAAAGCGAGTCGGCGCCGACAAGGCAGAGGTTGTCATGTCCCTTACCCCGAGTGATGAGACGAATCTGATGGTTTGCGAATTCTCAAAAGAGCTCGGTGCAAAAAAAGTTGCAGCCAAGGTCAACAAATCAAGAAACCAGAAGATGTTCCAGGAGCTCGGGATTGATGTCGCAGTCTCGCCCCCCTTAATCCTTTCATACTACTTCGAGGCGGTGGCCTTCAACTACTCACTAATAGGTACAAAGGAGTTCGACAGCCTTTTTGTTAAAATTCCGGAGAGCTCGAAAGCCGTGGGCAAGAAGGCCTCAGATTTTTCAACCAAAAACAGTTTCATCTCTGCTATATGCAGAAATGGCAAGGTAATCGACCCCAAAGAGGATGAAACTTTAAAGGCGGGCGATGCTATCGTACTTATGGGAAACCGCGATGAAGCAAGAGACATCTCCTTAAAGCTCAAGGGTGGATAAACGGTGGACGTACTCGTCCTTTTTTTGATAATCATGGCCGTGGCCTTTTTGTCTCCTCTTCTTAGCAGGGGAGTGGGCCTGCCGGAGGTAACAGGCATAATACTTTTCGGCATCCTTCTTGGATGGAATGGGCTTGGCGTTGTAGAAAAAAGCGACGTACTCATATCCCTTGGTGAGTTCGGGCTTGTCTTTTTGATGTTTCTTGCGGGGCTTGAGATGCCTCCTTCAGTCATCAGGCGCCACGGAAAAGAGGCGTTTGCGATAGGGGTATTCACTTTTATCATACCATTTGCCAGCGGTTACTTCCTTGCAGGTTACTTCGGATTTGAACCAATCCTCTGCG
>JAHJSX010000122.1 GCA_018830205.1 archaeon
CAGTCAGGCAAAGGTCTCCCTCCGTGTCATGAGCACCAGGAAAGCCGTAAGGCCGAAAATTGAAAGATAAACCCTTGTGCCCGGGTGCGTGTGAAGATGATGCTTTTGCACAATCAGGCGGCCGCTTTCGACTGTGCCGTAGAAGCTTGCGATGCCCCCGATTTCAAGCTGCGCGTCTGTTACAACCTCGATTTCCTTTTTGCTTGTTCCTTCCCTGACGATGTACCCATCGCCAGATTTGCCGGTGACCTCAAAGAAATAAAGGGGCACGGATTCCCCGTCCTGCTTTGAAAGTTCAGAATCCTTGAAAACCGGGTTCTCGACGAAATAGATTGACAGCAAAAGGAAAAGCAGCAGCGTGATGATTCTTATTAAATTTCGCCGGTTCATATAATCTCCTCAAAAAAGATAAGGAAGAATGCCCACAAGCATCGTATTGTTTACCCCATGAAGTACTATGGGCATCGTAAGGTTGTTTGTGCGCATGTATATGTAGCCAAGAAGGTATCCAGAGAGCGTGGCAAACACAAGCTCCACCGGCGACCTCCATGACATGTGCATGATGCCAAAGAGAAATGCTGTGACGTGAAGCCCGTTCCATTTGCCGATGGCCTTCTGCAGGTCGGTCTGGATAATCCCCCTGAAAAGCATCTCCTCGCCAACCCCCACAAAGAATGTCATATAGAACCAATCAGTCAGGACGTGAGATAATTCAAAGGAGGGGTAGGTAGGCTCCGGCCTCAATATGATGTACTCAATTGTTCCTGTGGAGATTCCAATTATCACCCCCCCGACTGCGAATATTGCGAATTTGTTCCTTGTGAATCCCATCTTGGTGAGGCTTAAATTCTTTTCAAGTACGTGCCAGAAGCAAAGCGCAAGGACAATCGAATAAACCGCAGGCAGAAGATAGCTCTGCTTTACGAAATACCACGGCAGGGATGATGTGAAAAGGATATATAGGGGGATTAGCGCGAGGGACTCGGCAGCGATGTTTATGTTAGACTCTTCCTCCGGTATGGAAACGATTACATAGATTGCTACAGCCACAAAGAGGGACAGAAGTATCCCGTAGGCGACATTGACGTAAACAAATACGTACTCAAGCGCTGTTATCGCGACTACTATCAGGAAAATAAAAAGCCAGGAACGATAATTTTTATTCACTTAAATCCCACTCCATATTAGAGACGCACGGCTTATAAAGTCACCCATTAGCGCCGATATCAGGAAACCTGCTGTGATTAAAACCACGAATGGAATTGCAGGAGTTACCCACACCACCCTGTCTGTGGAAAGCCTATGACCAAGTTCGAGGTTCTTTGTGTTCAAGAATAGTTTTATCCCTCCTTCGGTTTCAAGCGCAACTTCAAAGGACCCTATGTCGCTTCCTTTTTTCTTGTACCCCAGGAATAACACAAGGAAATCCCTGGGTGACCTCACATCCTTCAAACGATTTAGGTTATAGACGAAAAAAAAGAAAGGGATTGCGAGGGAGATGACTATGGCATTTGTGAAGACCCCGAGCGAGAATATTGGGAATATAGAGAAGTGCACAGGGAGGGGCACCAGCGCAGAAATGCCAAGTATGATTTTGCAGTCCCCGCTCCCCATAATTCCAAAGTAGTATAAAACTACGACAATGGCAAAGGTAAAGCCAACAGAAAAGGCAAATGGGAGAAGGACGCCTGAACCTGTGCGTGTGTAATCTCGTGCTAAAAATACGAGGCCCAATAAAACAAGCGCCATCCAGGATTTATCGTCAATTGCCCTTTGTTTCAAATCCAAAAAAGAAGCGTAAGCGAGAATTAAAAACCCAAGTATTAGTTCCATTGCATTCTTTGTGATGTAGGCAAATTATATAATTTTCCTCATTTGCCCATGATAGCTGCCATGTAAGTCAGACGCTACTCCCTAACCCCATCCAGCCCAAGTAATCTGGCACCATGAAAAACCCGCAATATGATTACCTTTGAGCCCTGAATGCGAAAAATGGTCCTGTAGTTGCCGTAGATGAGATGACGATATTCCTGGCCCAATTCCTTTGTCTCAGGTATAACCGGCGAGCGCGTGGGAAAGATCTCCAGCGAACCAATCTGGCGCTCAATCTCTTCAATCCATCTACCAGCGGCATTTATGTCGTCCCGCAAGATATATTCAAAAATCGATGTTATGTCGGACTCGGCTTTCCGGGTAATTTCAACATGGAACTTACGCACGGGTCTTGAGCTCCTTTAGAAATTTCCGTGCAGGTCGTGTCCGCCCTTCCTTTATATCTGCCTCAGCTTCAGCCAATAAAACGCCGAGGTTTAATGCCTTCAATTTTTTCTCGAAAACCTCCGCATTAAGCAGCACGACATCCGGTTTTCCATTGACGGTGACGACAATGGGGCGGCCGGTGCGGTGCAGTTGCTCAAAGATTTCGTGGGTCTTTCTCTTCAGCTCCGAGACCGATTTGATGTCTTCGGTTATGCTTATAGTCATTTTATTTCACATCCTTTTTAATACTATATTTAGTATTATAATATGTACTTAAATCGTTACCTTTGGAAATAATTTCCGTATATATTACTATTTCCAATTCAGTGAAAAATTATTTATTTAACCATATTGAGGAATATAAGTGATAACCATGTCCGGAAACACATTTGGCAAGGCCTTCAGGATAACTACATTTGGAGAGTCCCACGGAGCGGGAGTCGGGGTAGTTATAGATGGGTGCCCATCGGGGCTTGAACTCAGCGAGGAAGATGTCCAGATTGAGCTTGACAGAAGAAAGCCTGGCCAGAGCAGCATTACGACCCCAAGAAAAGAAGAAGACAAAATCATGATTGTTTCAGGAGTTCTTGACGGAAAGACAACGGGCGCGCCGATTGCCATGTATGCGCACAATCGTGACAAGGACTCATCAAAATACCTTGAATTCATAAATAAACCAAGGCCAAGCCACGGCGATTTCGCATACAGGGAAAAATATGGCCACTATGACTGGCGCGGAGCCGGAAGATACTCGGGAAGAGAGACGCTTGCAAGGGTTGCAGCGGGAGCTGTAGCCAGGAAGCTTCTAGCAAAAGCAGGTATTGAGATACTGGGGCATACGGTAAGTGTAAAAGGCGTCGAGGTACGAGACGTCTCGATAGAGGATATCAGGGCTAATGTAGAAAGCAACCCCATCAGATGCGCTGACAAAAAAGCTGCAGAGAAGATGGAAGCAGAAATCCAGAACGCAAGAGAAAGCGGCGACTCCCTCGGAGGAGTGGCAGAGGTAATCGCACTTAACGTCCCGGCAGGGCTCGGGGATCCAGTATTTGACAAGCTTGACGCTGATATCGCCAAGGCCTTCATGTCGGTGGGAGCAATAAAGGGAGTAGAAATCGGCTCAGGATTTAGTGCCTCCTCAATGCTTGGCTCAGAGAACAACGACCCGTTTGTCATAGAAGACGGCAGGGTAAAAACAAAGACAAACAACTCCGGGGGCATCCAGGCGGGCATATCAAACGGGATGCCGATTGTGGCAAGAGCGGCAGTAAAGCCAACTTCATCCATATCAAAAAAGCAGGACACAGTTGATTTGGAAAAGATGGAAAACACGACCATAGAAGTAAAAGGAAGGCATGACCCTTGCATAGTCCCGAGAGTCCTGCCCGTGCTTGAAGCGATGCTTGCACTTGTGCTTGTGGACCATGCAATGAGAAGCGGACTTATAAAATAATTTTATAAAAAACCGCACTCTTGTAATTTATTAACTTTCCATTTTTCGGGGCATCATCAGTCAAAAGGGGCCTTATTATCAAATCAGCGCCTGCGCTTCTTGCCACTTCCTCGATATATGGAACAAGTTCTTGCGGGGGCCTGATGGAATATATTAGACCGCAGCCCTCGTATATCTCCATATCAGGGTTTAAAACATCGTCTTTTATCACATCACTGGTTGAGGGGCCTATATCTATGGCCCTGACATCTATCCCATTCCTTTTTAACTTTTCAAAAACCCTGAAATCAGACCCTATCCCAATCTCAACCACCGGCACGTCTTTGTAATTTATGCTAATGTACTCCGTAAAATCTTTATAATCTTGCGTCACCCTTTGATGTATGCACAAGGTGGTTCAAAACAGTTTCGAAAATGCCTTTTACAGCGGAAAAGGTAGCATGGTATTGCTGAGGGAATTCATTATAGGGGACATTGGGCGTGTTTACGAGATAGAGTCCCGGTCATTTAAGGACCCCTACCACCCTGTTTTTTTGCTTAATCTTTATGAAACATATCCCCGGACATTCCTGGTGGCGCTTGAAAACGAGATGGTGGTGGGATATGTAATCTCAAGGACCATAAATGCAGCCGGCCATATTATTGCAATTGCGGTGGACCCTATAAAAAGAAGAAGGGAAATAGGAAAAACCCTGATGGTTGAAACCATGAAACGCCTCAGGGGGTGCGGCGTCAATAATATATGGCTTGAAGTCAGAAAATCAAACATTGACGCGATTGAATTTTACAGGAAACTGGGATTTGTAAAGGGGGGAATCGTCAGGGGCTACTATTCAGATTCAGAGGATGCGATAATACTGCGGCGATTAATCTAGGCGCGGACTTTCATATCCTCCTTGCATCTTTCCGCTATTTCCCCAAGCCTTTCAGCTACACTTCGGGGGATTATATCGCCATTTTTAGCAAGCACGTTTGAAATCCTGCTTGAGAGTACAAAGATTGCGTATTTGTGTTCCGCTTTCGTCCTGTGTATGTGATGCGGGCTGATGTTTAGAGCGGTGTATTCCTTAAAAAGAGATTTTTTTACACCATTATCGATTAGAAATTTCATAAGATAGATTAAAAGCCGATGCAGGTGTATCAACTCTTCTTTGTACATTCTGTTACTTTATGGCCTCCTCATTTTTAAGGTTTTTTAAATTGAACCATCAATTCATATCGCTGGCCGTAAAGAGCCTGAGGTTCGCTGGCTTTTTGGTGATATTCCCGACTTTTGCGCCAACAAGATGCTCGACTTTCTTCTCGTTTGCTATCTCGACAAGCCTCTGGGTTATTACGCCGTCGAATATCACTGTAGAAATATCCTCTTTGGAATTTTTAAGAGATACTGCGAGGTCTCTTACTGCAACCTCTTTTATCACATTTACGTCTTTATCCAAAAGATATGCTTTGAGAGTCCCTGACAAATCATCGAACAGCTTTTTGAATTTCTTTGCCTTTCCGTCTGGTGTGGGGGGTGGTGCTTTCACTGCGGGTTCTTGTTTCGGTGCAGCTTTTGCAGCCGGAGTTGGAGTGGGCCTTGGTGGTGCCGGTGTTCGTGGTGCCTCCATCGGTTTTTTCGCTGGCTCTGGCCCATTTTTGATTGCCATGGCCCCTTTGACCTGTTCAACCGGGGTCTTGTTCCTGAGTGCCTTGAAGAGCTCTTTCTTTGTAAGCTCCTCTACTTCCTTTCCATCAGGCGCCCTTGAAACAAAGTCCACTTCCCCGACCTGTAAAAGCTCGCGAAGGATTAACTCGCCGCCGCGGTCGCCGTCAGTGAATACTGTAACGGTTTTTTTCTTTGTCAGGTCGACTATTGTTTGGGAAACGCTTGTGCCCTCGACACCGACTGCATTTTTTATGCCGTGTTTAAGAAGGACCAGAACGTCGGCCCTGCCCTCTACTATAATTATCGCATCTGAATCGTCTATGTTGGGGCCTGCTGGAAGCTTGTCCTTTCCATACTCCCTGATTTGCTGCAGCCTGATGGATTTTTTGACCTCTTCGGTTATCTCGAGGGTATCCGGGGTTATATCCTCGATCATTGTTCCGAGTATTTCCTTTGCACGCTCAATCACTTTTTTTCGCTTTGATACTCTGACG
This sequence comes from archaeon, assembly GCA_018830205.1. Taxonomy (GTDB): domain Archaea; phylum Hydrothermarchaeota; class Hydrothermarchaeia; order Hydrothermarchaeales; family Hydrothermarchaeaceae; genus JAHJSX01. Next base: position 5,855 of record JAHJSX010000122.1, read on the forward strand.
TCCTCTATGCCGTCAACTACAATTTTTGCTTCACATGGACCTACCCTATCTATTGTCTCAACTGCACTTGCAAGAATTGCTGTCTCAACCTTATCAAGGCTTGAAGGCACGTTTATCGTTCCAGAAGACTTGCCCCCCTTTGACTCTATGTTAACTTCAATTCTCCCAATACGTCCGGTCTTTTGAAGCTCCCTTAAATCCAGGTCGTTTCCCAAAAGTCCTTCGGTCTGTCCAAAAATTGCGCCTACAACGTCTGGCTTTTCAACTATACCGCTAATTTCTACGCTTAAATGCACCACATATTTGGTAGTGCCTAAATCAATTTTACCCATTGAATTTACCTCCTGGTATCAAGTGACTACATGCATGTTCAATGTCTTCTCAGGAAGTACCGCCTTCATCAAAAATGAAAATGAACAAGTGAGTCACCTACTTTTTAATTTTTTAATAATTATTGTATAATTTTGCTGTTTATTTTTTTAATTGTCTTATTCAAGTATTAAAATGTAACGTTGTCAAACTCCTGATGCCAAATCAAGCAAAACCGACTTCGGATCGCCTGCTTTTACGACTCCGCTTGCAAGGAGAACACCCTTGGCGCCAAGCTCGATTGCAGCCTTTACATCTTCTCCTGTTGAAATCCCTGCGCCACAAAGCACGATTATGTCCTTGTTGATGTTTTCTACTGCTGCAACAGAATCAGAGACAATTCCAGGGTCAGCCTTGGACACGGGTATGCCTGACCCGATTAGCTCCGGGGGCTCGATTGCAATGGATGTGGGCCCCATCTCAGCTGCGGCCTTGCTGACAGCAG
>JAHJSX010000011.1 GCA_018830205.1 archaeon
ACAGATTGGCAGGGCCTACAGAAATGAGATATCCCCAAGGCAGGGTGTAATACGGCTGCGGGAATTCAACCAGGCCGAGATTGAAATCTTCGTAGACCCAAACGAAAAGACTCATGAAAATTTTGCTTCTGTGGAAAATCTGGAACTGAGTCTTGTTCCAAATGAAGGAAATAAACTACGAATTACTGCAGGCGATGCCGTCAAGAAGGGTATCGTCGTGCACGAGCTGCTCGCATACCAGCTGGTGCTTGTAAAACGTTTTTTGGATAGCGTGGGGCTAACCGGTGAACGCGTCAGGTTCAGACAGCACAAAAAGACTGAAATGGCGCATTATGCTGCAGACTGCTGGGACGCGGAAATTAAAACCGAGAAGTACGGCTGGATTGAGGCGGTTGGAATAGCTGACCGGACATGTTTTGATCTGGAGGCGCATGAAAAGGAAAGTGGGTCTGAACTTAAGGCCTTCAAGCGGTTTGATGAAACCAAGACCACAAAACGTGTGGCGCTTGTGCCAAACGAGGCGCGTCTTGGGCCAGATTTCAAAGCAGGGGCCAAGCGTATCATTGAAATATTGAAGGGTTTAGGAGAAGGGGAAATTAAACGCTTCAAAGAGGATGGCTACATTGAGATTGAAATAGGAAGTGAGAAAATCAGGCTTGATGATAAGTACCTTTCTGTTAAAGAAATTGAAGAAACCCTCGCCGGTGAAAAGATAACGCCGCATGTAATCGAGCCCTCATTTGGGATTGACAGGATTGTTTATTGTATTTTAGAAGACGCGCTTGGCGAGCGCGATGGTAAGGCGGTCTTGCATCTTAGAAACGCTGTAGCGCCTGTCGGGGTTGGGGTGTTTCCGCTTGTATCCAAAGACGAACTGGTAAAAGTTGCAAAAGAACTCTACGAAGGCCTTAGAGATTCCGGTTTCTATGCAACATACGATGCAGTTGACTCAATCGGCAGAAGGTACGCACGGGTGGATGAGATTGGCGTGCCCTATGCCGTAACGGTGGACCATGACGGCCTCAAAGACGCGACGGTTACGATAAGAGACAGGGACACCACAAAGCAGAAGCGGGTGGGAGTAAAAGACCTAAAAGGCATCTTGAAAAGCTTGCTTGAAGAAACGGCGCAATTTGAAGATTTATAGCAACTTGTTTAATTTTTCAAGGGCCTCGAGGAGGTCTGTAAGTTTCTTTGGGTTTTTCTCTTTCTCTATTTTCAAAAGCAGTTCGTCGCGTTTTTTCACAAGAACCTTTGATGTTTTTGTGTCGCTTGCTTTTTCTTTTACTTCTTCTGTTTCGACTTTCATCTCCCCGCAGACCGGGCAAATGATCTTTTCTTCCTTCTCAAACAGGGGGGATTTGCAGTTTCCACAGTGATACTGAAGCATGCGCGCTTTTGCCAGAAGGAGGTCGGTCATGTTCTTTAGGGCCTTGTCCTTGTCCATTACCGCAAATTTTATAATGTGAATGTATTTATAGCTATGGAGGGAGTCGTATGAAAGAAAAACTCAAGCAAATTGCAAATGTGTTGGGCCGTATAGTTGAGGATAGTTCCGTGCCCAGAAATATTAGAAGGTCAGCAGAAGAGGCAAAGGCCCTCCTTTTAAACGAGGATGAGGACGTTGGAATGCGGATATCGTCTGCCATCTACCTGCTTGAGGAAATAAGCAATGACAGGAACCTCCCGATTCATGCGAGAACCGTCGTGTGGAACGTTGCAAGCGAGCTTGAAACCTTCAGACTCGGTTGATTAGATGAAAAAAAATATTTTGGCGATTATAAATGAACTTGGCCTTGCCACTGCTCCAGAAATTGAATCAGTCTTGAAAGAGCTCCATGGGGAGGTCAAAAAAAGAACCCTTTTTTCAAATCTGAAGATTCTTGAAGAAGGGAAGATGATATTCAAGCTGCTTCAGGAAGAAAACCCCTACGGGGTCGAAGGATACCTCCCTGGCCCCAATATGGAAACAGAGGACGGCTTTGATATCAAAAAGATTGTCGTTAGACTGGGCCTCCAGGCGCGGGACGTGCACGGTGTTGAATGGGGTCTGTTTTCAGAGCGTGTGCTGGATGCATTAATGAACGAAATTTCGGCCCTGCAGGAAGATTTGGAAAAGGGATACGACGATCCAAAGAACATAGAAATGCGATATTTTGACCTCTCAATTGAGTATCATGAATTTTATGGATTTTTCTTTGATAGGTATGATACCGGGTTTTTGGACCCTGTGGTTGAAATGTTAAACGAATGTAAAAGCATGATTAATAAGAAAGAAATGTAGAGAGACCCGCCTTCATTTCCATTGGAAGTTTAATGTACGTGCTTGCATCTGTTCAAAGAATTTTTGAAGGTATTTTCATTTGATTGTGTTTGTCATTAATAATTAATTTCATCTGTTATTATAATAATAAATAATATAATAAATACAATATAATAAATAAAAAAGATAATAACAAGGTATTGTTCCAGTGGAACCTGTTTTTACGTTTTTCGTTAATTTAAAATCGTAAATATCATGAATTTAAACCAATGTTAAACATGAAATCTTAAAATTTTTTCAATTCAATGCTAAAATATAAACTGAAAGACAACGATTTTAAATTCCAATGGAAATGAAGGGGCCTCTCCGATACCCACTTGAGTACATATATCTATGGCATTGAAATGAATGGCAAATCACAAGGTTTATTAATTCACTGTTATAAATGACGACTTACTCCAGAGCCAAACTACACGCAACTACCGTCATCCAATCGTCAATCGATATATTTTTACTTCAAACTGACAGAATTCAAGATTTCCGGGACCAATAGTAAGGAAGATGGCACTTTAACCAAACAATTAGATAAAACATTATTGAATACAAAAACACAAGGCGCGTTATTACCAAAAGTAACAATGTCCAATGGAAGGAATGGAGCATAGTCCAAAAGTATTATATACTATCCATTCTTTTACTAAGTACACGAGTCACTTGGATAGACCTACACTTCCAGTGGAACGTATTTTAGCGTTGGCGGAGGCCACAAATCGGATTGGAGATAGCAGGAAATGGATTTTAAAAGCACGTTCAGCGGTATTTTTGAGTCACTTCTTGACAGAGAACCGATGTTCAAGAATAAGGAAGCACTTCGGCATTCGTACACTCCAGCGGAGCTTCCGCACAGGGAGTCGGAAGTTGAACAGCTTGCAGCAACGCTGGTTCCATCCCTAAGAGGGGAAACCCCCTCTAATTTGCTTATTTATGGAAAGAGCGGCACAGGAAAAACAATCGTCTCAAGGTTCGTTTGCGAGCTTCTTCGTGACACAGTCAAAAAGAGGGATTACCTGTATCCAGTTTCCACGGCATACATAAATTGTGAGATTACAGATACCCAGTACAGGATACTTGCAAACCTCACAAAACAGTTCAGCGAGAAAAAAATTCCTTTTACTGGATGGCCGACCGACAAGGTATACAAGTCATTCTTGGAGGCCATCGACAAAGAAAAGCAGTGCATTATTGTAATACTCGATGAAATAGACAAACTGGTTGGAAAGCAGGGCGACGACATCATTTACAACCTGACAAGGATGAACTCTGAACTTGAAAACTCACGCGTAAGCCTAATAGGAATATCCAACGACCTGAAGTTCGTTGATTATCTTGATTCACGCGTCCAGAGCTCCCTTGGCGGAGAGGAAATAGTTTTTACCCCGTACAACGCCCGGCAGCTTGAGGACATTTTGAGGCAGAGGGCGGAAATCGCCTTTGAGCCAGGGATTCTGGATGAATACGTAATACCTCTTTGCGCGGCACTTGCAGCAAGAGAGCACGGAGACGCCCGGCGCGCCCTTGACCTTTTGAGGGTTTCAGGAGAAGTAGCCGAGCGGGAAAACGCAGAGAGGGTTACAGAGACCCATGTAAGAAACGCAAACGAAAAGATAGAAAAGGACAACACAATCGAGGCCGTGAGGACCCTCCCAACCCAATCAAAGCTGCTCTTGTATTCAATAATACAGCTTGAAGAGAAAGGCGGAAAGGCCATAAACACGGGAGAGGTTTATGACACATACAAGCGCATGTGCAAGGCGGTCTCACTCGACACGTTGACGCAGCGCAGGGTATCTGACCTGATATCTGAGCTTGACATGCTGGGGATACTAAATTCACGCGTGGTAAGCAAGGGCAGGTACGGAAGGACAAAGGAAATCAAACTCGATATTTCTCCCGTTGGGCTCAAGACCGTTTTAGAAGAGGACACCAGAATCAAAAAGTTAGTAGACTTTAATTTACCTCAGCAAAGGCTCGCTTAATTTTGGGGTGCTTTATGGAAACCACCAATATAGTAGATATTTTCCTAAAGTGTAATATAAACCTACATCCTGGAACCTTGTCAGAGCTTTCGAAACTTAAAGACGACGAGATTGAAAGAATCCTCAAGAAAGCAAAAGACGGGCCAAGAGTAATCACACCGGAGTACTTCAAGACGCTGATTGATAAAGAGGAGGAAGCGGAGGTCTTGGTCAGAAGGCCTAAAAAAAGGGTCCACGCAGCAGAGATTGACTCGGAAATTAAAATTAAACACGAAAGAGACGTCACAAACAAATCCTTTTCACAAGGAGATATTGAGGGCTTTATCAAGTATTTCAATAACAAGTTCGAACGGCTCGCAAAGATTCTAAAGGAAAGAGACATCCTGAGGGACACAACACCCATTGGGAGGATAAAAGAGGGCGAGGTTAAGATAATTGGGATGGTCTGCGAGGTCAGGAACAGCAAAAAAGGACACATAATACTTGAAGTCGAAGACCCGACCGGTGCGGTCCCGGTATTAATCAGCAACAAAAGCGGGGAGCTTCTAGAGCTATCCAGGAACATAATAAGAGATGAGGTGCTTGGAATTGTGGGCAAGACCTGGAAGGACATGGTCATTGCCGACGAAATACACTTTCCTGATTTGCCTGTGAGAAGAGAGACAAAAAAGAGCGAAGTTGACATTGCCCTTGCTCTGATTTCAGACACTCATGTGGGAAGCACAAAATTCCTTGAGAACGAGTTTAAAAAGTTCATAAAGTGGACAAGGGGGGAGATTGGCAGTGTAAAACAAAGGATTCTTGCAGAGAAGATAAAGTACCTGATAATCGGAGGGGACCTGGTAGATGGGGTGGGCATATACCCGGGCCAGGAAAATGAGCTTGAAATCAAGGACCTGAACATGCAGTACGAAAGAATTGCAAAATACCTTGAGGGAATACCAGAACACATAGAGATTATAGTAATATCCGGGAATCACGACGCGGTAAGGCAGGCCGAGCCACAGCTTGCAATCAGCGAGGATTTTGCACCGCAGCTCTATACGGACCCGCGGATACACATGATGGGGAACCCCTGCCACGCAAGCCTGCACGGCGTTGATGTCATATCCTATCATGGAAGGAGCCTCGATGACATCATATCGACACTTCCAAACCAGTCCTACTCCAAGCCAGAAAAGGCAATGGTTGAGCTTCTGCGCAAAAGGCACCTGGTACCGACGTATGGAGGCAAGGTGCCCCTTTCTCCAGAGGCTGTAGATTACATGATAATCGATGAACCCCCTGATATCCTGCACTCAGGCCACGCCCATCACATAGGCGTAACCAACTACCGGGGAGTAAATGTGATAAACTCTGGAACCTTTCAGGAACAAACGTCTTTTCAGAAAAAACTAAACATGATGCCAACCCCTGCAAGAGTCCCGATAGTTGACCTTCACGAGATGACAACAACGATAATGAGGTTCATGTGATGGACGAGTATTTTGAAAGTCTTGAGAAAGAGGCAAACATCGCATATGCGGTTGCAAAGGAGGCAAGGAAACAGGGTCGCGACCCGGAGCTTGTACCAGAAATACCTCCGGCAAAGGACCTCGCTGAGCGCGTTGAGGGATTGGTGGGCCCAAAGGGGGCTTCAGAAAGGATTAGGGAACTTACAAAAGAGCACACAAAAGAAGAGGCAGCCATCATAATAGCAAAGGAAATAGTTGATGGAAAATTTGGGGCTTTTCACGACATCGAGGAGGCCTCAGAGCAGGCGTTGCGGACGTCCCTTGCGATTTTAACAGAGGGAATAGTGGCGGCCCCCCTTGAAGGGATTGTAAGGACGAAGGTCAAGAAGAACTTTGATGCAAGCACATACCTTGCAATATACTTTGCAGGGCCAATCCGGTCTGCGGGCGGGTCTGCCCAGGCGCTCGCGGTGCTGACAGGTGACTACGTCCGCAGGACACTTGGCCTTGACAGGTACAAACCGACTGATGAAGAAGTTGAAAGATACGTAGAGGAGATAGACCTTTATGATACAGAGGCTGCACGCCTTCAGTACAAGCCAAGCCCAAAAGAGATACGGACTGCCATCAGGAATATTCCAGTAGAGATAACAGGCGAGCAGACAGACAGGGTTGAGGTTTCAGGATATAGGGATCTTAAAAGGGTTGAAACAAACAACGTTAGGGGGGGCGCAATGCTCGTCCTTGGAGAAGGGGTGCTGCAAAAGGCCCCAAAGATTCTAAAGTACGTTGAAAAATTCGAGCTAGATGGGTGGGAGTGGATAAATGACATGGTTACATCGAAAACTGAGACAAGTGAAGAGACTTTTGAGGTTACGCCCAATTTCAAGTACATAAAAGACCTCATTGCAGGAAGGCCGGTGCTCTCACACCCCTCTGCAAAAGGCGGATTCAGGTTGAGATACGGCAGGAGCAGAAACGCAGGTCTGGCAGCCACGTCCATACACCCGGCAACAATGGCGGTACTCGACGGATTCATTGCGATTGGGACACAGGTAAAGACGGAAAGGCCCGGAAAGGGAACTGCCATAACTCCCTGCGATTCCATTGAGGGGCCAATTGTCAAACTAAAAGACGGCAGCGTTTTGCGAGTTTGCAGTGCAGACGAAGAACGCCTGGGGGAAGTTGAGGAAATTTTATTTCTCGGTGACATATTGATAAACTTCGGCGAGTTTTTAGAGAACAACCACGTGCTCATGCCATCAGGATACGTTGAGGAGTGGTGGGTTTTGGAACTTGCGAAGGCGAGGGGCAAATCCGAGAAATTCGCCAAATTCCTTGACCGAAAAAACATACCCACGGAGGAAGAAGCACTGGAGATTTCAGAGACTCTTGGCATCCCGCTTCATCCAAGATATACCTATTTCTATCACGACGTTGACAAGGACGAACTGCGCTCGCTCATGTCATGGCTTTGCACAGGGGAGTTTGCAGGCGGCGCACTAGTTTTAGACCCATCAGGTGACAAAAGAACGCTTGAAAAAATCGGGGTGCCTCACAGGGTAATTGACGGAAAAGTAGTCATAGAGGAATACAAGGCGTTGCTTCGCACACTTGATATCAGGGACTTGGAAAGCGACAATTTTTTCAGCGCCTACGAGAGGGCCTCCGATTCGATGGGGCTGGTAAACAGCTTCGGCATCAAGGTGAGAGAAAAGGCCGCCACCTACATAGGCGCCAGGATGGGCAGGCCCGAGAAGGCAAAAGAGCGCAAGATGCAGCCCGCTGTAAACGTTTTGTTTCCAATTGGGCAAAACGGCGGCAGAACAAGGGACGTGAAAAAGGCCGCAGAAAAGGGCAAGATAACGATTGAGATTGTAAGGAGGGAGTGCCCGGAATGTAAAGAAGTAACTCACCAGACGATGTGCCCAAGATGCGATAGCACCACCGTGATTCGCAGGCAATGCGCAAGTTGCGGGAGGCCATCTCCGGGAGAGGTTTGCAGGTCCTGCGGCGGGAGGGTAAATCATTTTGAGGAGCGCGAGGTTGAAATCAAGAAGTTATTAAGCACTGCGATTGCAGGCGTTGGGAACACGATAAACGATTTAAAGGGCATCATCGGCATGACCTCTGCCTACAAGATACCAGAATCAATTGAGAAGGGGATACTAAGAGCAAGACACGGGGTGTACGTATTCAAGGACGGAACGGTTAGGTTCGATGCAACGGATGTGCCCTTCACACATTTCAGGCCAGATGAAATCGGCGTGTCGCTTTTGAAACTAAGGGAACTTGGATACGAGAAGGATTACAAAGGCAAGCCCCTTGTCCGCGACGACCAGGTAGTAGAGCTTAACTGCCAGGATATACTCCTCTCAGAGGCCGGTGCGAAATATCTCCTTGATGCCTCAAAATTCATAGACGAGCTTTTAGAGAAGTTCTATGGGCTTCCCGCCTTTTACAACGCAGAAACAAGAGACGACCTTCTGGGGCATTTGATAATTGGCCTTGCCCCGCATACATCCGCGGCAGTGCTTGGCAGGATTATTGGATTTACACGCGCGTGCGTTGGTTATTGCCACCCCTACTTCCATGCAGCAAAGAGACGAAACTGCGATGGAGACGAAGACACCGTCATACTGCTTCTTGATGCACTTTTAAATTTCTCAAAGAGCTATCTTCCGGCCACAAGGGGAGGAAAAATGGACGCGCCGCTTGTTTTGACGCTAAAACTTGACCCCCGTGAAATTGACGACGAGGCCCACAATATAGATATAGTCAGCGAGTACCCGCTTGAGTTTTATGAATCGACCCTTGCATACGCAAAACCACAAAGCGTAAAGGACCTGATAGAAACGGTCAGCGACAGGATAGGCAAGCCCGAGCAGTATTTTGACCTGTTGTTTACACACGACACAACTGATATCGCCGCCGGTCCCAACGTGAGTTCCTACAAGACGCTTGGGACGATGCTTGAGAAGGTAGAGCACCAGCTGGCGCTTGCAGGCAAAATCAGGGCCGTCGACCAGAGAGACGTGGCAAGACGCGTCATTGAAAGCCATTTCCTGCCCGACCTTGCAGGAAACCTGCGCGCATTTTCAAAGCAGAAGGTCCGCTGCGTAGTTTGCAACGCAAAATACGAGAGAGTCCCTCTTTCTGGAGTTTGCAGAAAATGCGACGGCGGGAAGCTTGTTCTGACAGTTCACAAAGGCTCGGTCGAGAAATATCTGAACCTAACAAAAAGCATGATAGACCAGTACGCCCTTGACGAGTACCTGCGCCAGAGAATTGAAATTCTTGAGATGAGCATATCAAGCGTATTTGACAATGATGGCGTAAAGCAGGTGTCACTCTCTGACTTTCTGGGAGAATGATAATGGATAAATTAAAACCCTATGAGTTGAACCTCGATACAGATAAGATTCCAGTAGGTTGCTCGATTGATAAACTTCTAAACGGCGGCGTTGAGACGAGGGTCATAACCCAGATATACGGCCCGCCGGCAAGTGGAAAGACGAATCTTTGCCTGCAGGTCGCGCTAAACTGCATCAGAAACAACAAGAAGGTAATATTCATTGATACTGAAGGCGGCCATTCCATTGAGCGGGTGAGGCAAATCGCCGGAGGGGACTTTAAGAAATTCATTGACTCAAGCCTGTTTTTCGGGCCGCATAATTTCGGTGACCAGAACAAAATAATAGAAAATCTCAAAAGCGCAGTAAACGACAGGGTCGGCCTTATCGTGCTTGACAGTGCAGTGAGCCTTTACCGGATTGGAACAGAAGAGGACAAGGCCCAGAACCTGAACAGGCTCATGAGCAAACAATTTGTCACTCTAAGTGAGCTTGCCAAAAAACACAATCTCGCAGTAATAGTGACAAATCAGGTATACGCATCTATGAACGGCGACGGCGTGGAGCCGGTAGGCGGAAACATATTGAAGTACTGGAGCAAGGCAATCATAGAGCTGCAAAAAAGCGAGGACGGCATAAGAGAGGCAATACTTGTGAGGCACAGATCCATAAAAGAGGGGCTCAGGGAGAAGTTTGTGATAAGAGGCGAGGGACTGAGGGATTACAGTGAGATGGGCCCTTAAGGTATATTACGATGGCAGGTACTTTTTTGGCTCACAGAGGCAGCCAGACAAACGAACAGCCGAAGGCGAGCTCTTAGACTCCCTTGGCAAGCTAAACATCGATGTCAGCGACTTTAAATCCTCTTGCCGCACGGACCGGGGCGTTTCTGCCCTTGGAAACGTATTTGTCCTTAGCAGCAATTCAAGGATAATCCCAAGCGCGATAAACAGCACACTTCCAGATGACATGAAAGTTCTTGGCGTGCGGAAGGTCGATTCAAGCTTTAATCCACGATACGAGGCGCACGGAAAGGCATACAAATACTTCCTTTATGATGAGGGGTACAAGCTAAGCAAAATGAAAAAGGCCTCTGAGGCATTTATAGGCGAACACAACTTTCACAACTTCGCAAAGCTTGAAGGCAGAAACCCAATCAGGAGCATAAAAAGCATTGAAATAGAAAAAATTGGAGATTTTTTTGTTTTTACAATATCTGGAAAGAGCTTTTTGTACCAGATGGTAAGACGGATGGTCAGTGCAATGAAAACGGTGGGGGATGGGCTGATGGCACCAGCAGAAATCAAAAAGCTCCTTAACCCAAAACACGATAATATAATTAATCCTCTTCCCCCGGAAAATCTCGTTCTGTGGGAAGTTGAATATCCATTTGAAATTGGGCATGATGAATATTCAGTAAAAAGGCTCAAAAAAGATATTTTAAAAAGGCAGGTTGAGATGAAAAGGAAAACCCTTTTAAATGAGCTTTTGCTTGGGGAGATTTAGTTACCGAACTCAAAAAGTGAGACCTGCTTGCCGCTTCTCAAGCGGCGCTTTATTCTTTCGGCTGTTATCTCCTCTGCTCTCTTTTCGATTTTTTTGGCTGCGGTTTCCTCTGGCGCGAAATACTGAATCTCTTCCCGCACAAACCCAAGCTGTGATGTAATGTTCGCGGCCGCCTCCGGCGCTTTTGTAAAGGTGGTTTTAAGCACGTTGAAAAATTCGCGCTCCATGAGCCCCTTTGAGCCATGGCATTTCTTAGCCATCTTTTCGGCAATGGTGCCTATGACGGCTCTTTCCTTTTTTGTCCTGGCCATGGTGATGAAGGTCTTGGGGTACTGATATCGCGAGAACTTCTTGTATGTATCTTTTTTTGCGAGCGCAACGCCTGCCGACATGAGGTCTGAGGCGTATTTTAGAAGGCTCCAGTCCTGGCGCCTTTTTATCCTTCCCAAAAAGACATCTGCTTTTGAGAGGGAGTCGTAAGCTTGCTTCAGGTCATCCGGCTCTGTGTATTCTATGGGCAGGTTCTCGACTATCCACTTCATTATCGTGTCATGGTCCTCTTCGCAGTCAAAGACCGCCTCCCGCGCCCTGTCGATGGATGTAGTTTTGAAAATCATCCTTATTGTATCAAAAATCTTAATCCTGGAATCCCTCATCTTCAGGACTTCAAGGTCACCTATGGCAAGCTTTTTCTTTCCCTCACTTAGGCTTTGCAGGTCATTTATGGCGGACCGCAGGTCTCCCCCGGAGTTTGTTGCTATAATTTTGAGGACCTTTTCGTCTGTCTTTATACCTTCTTTTGTGCAGAGCTCTTTTAGGATGCGGACGATGGTGCGGGAGTTGATTCTTCTAAATTCCACCATTTCGGTGAGGGCCCGAAAGTCCGTTGGCAGGGAGTATGGGTCGTTTGCAATAAGCACAAGCGGCTGCTTGGACACCTTGACCCATTTCTTAAGCGCGCTAAGCCCCCCATAGTCAGACTTGCCATGTATGCCGTCGACCTCATCCAAAATAATAATTTTCCCCCGCCCTGGCAGGAGCGTGCCTGTTGTCGCAGCTGAACCTACAATCCTCTCGATGACTCCCTTTGTTCTTGCATCAGATGCGTTGAGTTCTATAAAATCATAGTCAAGGTCGTACGCCAAGGCGTTTGCGGCGGAGGTCTTGCCTGTGCCCGGGGCGCCGTAAATAAGCACCGCCTTTTTCGATGGGGTTCCCTCTTTCCACCCCAAGGTCCATTCAAGGAGATTTTGGACGGCCTTTGGATTTCCTGCAACGTTTTTTAGGCTTTTTGGCCGGTATTTTTCAACCCATGTCATATAGTGATGTTATTCCCCCCTGTTTTTATAGATTTTTGCCTAAATTTGCCCCCAAAATGACAAGGTTTATATGCTTGAAAAACATATTCTAAAAAAAGGTATTTTACCGGGACCGCTATATTTTGAGCAAATATGGATGGAATTAGCCAGAAAGAGGACAAAAAGTGCAAGAAGACAAACAGGAGTATAAAGCAGAGCAAATAGAGGTGCTCGAGGGCCTTGAAGCGGTGCGAAAAAGGCCCAGCATGTATGTCGGCAGTACAGGGATTTCCGGCCTCCACCATTTGATTTATGAGGTAGTTGACAACAGCATCGACGAGTCGCTTGCCGGGTACTGCAAAAACGTTGAAGTTACAATACACAAGGACGGAAGCGTCTCTGTAAACGACGACGGGCGCGGCATACCTGTTGACATGCACCCGAAGCTAAAGAAGCCGGGTCTTGAGATAGCCATGACGGTACTGCACGCCGGCGGCAAGTTCGACAACAAGGTCTACAAGATTTCTGGAGGACTCCACGGCGTCGGTGTTTCAGTTGTAAATGCACTTTCCGAGTGGGCGGAGGTGGAAGTCAGTCGCGACGGCAAGGTCCATTACCAGAGCTACAAGAAGGGAAAGACGGCATCAGAACTCAAGGTAAAAGGAGAATCCACGGAAACAGGCACAAGGGTTACATTCATGCCCGACGATTCAATTTTCGACACAATTGAGTTCGAATTCGAAACGGTTGCAGGCAGGCTTCGAGAGCTTGCATTTCTGAACAAGGGTGTAAAACTCATATTCGTTGACGAGCGAAGCGAGCGCGAGGAGACGTTCCATTATTCGGGGGGCATATCACAGTTCGTGCAGTACCTCAATAAAAACAAGAACGTCATACACCCAAAGCCGGTTTATTTCGAAAAAACCAAAAACGGCACACAGCTTGAAGTCGCGATGCAGTACAACGACGGGTATGCCGAAAACATCTATTCTTTTGTAAACAGCATAAAGACCGTCGAGGGCGGCACGCACCTTGCGGGCTTTCGCTCCGCGCTTACAAGACAAATCAACGATTACGGCAGGAACAGCAAGATATTCAAGGAAGGGGAGTCGCTTTCAGGGGAGGATACAAGAGAAGGCCTTGCCGCAATAATCAGCGTTAAAATCCAGAACCCCCAGTTTGAGGGCCAGACCAAGACCAAGCTTGGGAACATGGAGATAAAGGGAATCGTAGAATCTCTTGTTGGGGAGGGCCTTTCCGAATTCCTGGAGGAGCATCCGGATATTTCCAAAAATATTGTGGGAAAGTCCCTTCTTGCTATGCGGGCAAGAGACGCAGCGAGAAAGGCCAAGGAGCTTACTCGCAGAAAAAGCGCACTTGAAAGTGGCGCGCTTCCGGGAAAGCTTGCAGACTGTTCCGAGCGCGACCCTGCCCTCTCTGAGATTTACATCGTAGAGGGCGACTCAGCCGGCGGCTCTGCAAAACAGGGCAGGGACAGGCGATATCAGGCAATTCTTCCGCTTCGCGGAAAGATACTCAATGTGGAGAAGGCCAGGATGGACAAGGTGCTCCAGAACGAGGAAATCCGCACCATGATAACTGCAATTGGCGCAGGAATTGGTGAGGAGGACTTCGATACAGAAAAGGTCAGGTACCACAAGATTATAATCATGACAGACGCAGACGTTGACGGTGCGCACATAACCACACTGCTTCTGACATTCTTTTTCAGGCAGATGAAGGCCTTGATTGAAGCCGGGTATGTATACATAGCACAACCCCCGCTTTACAAGATTAAGAAAGGGAAGTCCGAGGCATACGTATATTCTGAGCGAGAACTTACAGAATCCATTGCAGGATTTGGCCTCAAGGAACTAAATTTCCGCTCAAAGGACGCTGACAGGGAATTTAGTGAAGAAGAGCTAAAGCCTCTTTTGACAAAACTTGTTGAGTACAAGCGCCTTAGCGAGGTAGTAAAGGTCAAGGGAATGCATACGCAGCTTCTCGATGCATATCTCATAGTCGACAGCGAAAACCAAGATGACACGATTGTCAATATACAGGAAGTCATAAAGCTGATTGAAAAACTTGGCAAGACAGAAGAGTTCAAACTAACCCTAGAAGAAGGCGAGGAAGATCACACTGTCTCATACAATATCCTTGGAACAAAAGGAAGCTTCAGCAGCAAACTACTCGAATCAGCAGAATTTATGAAATTAATAAAGGTCCACCGGGAGATTGGAATTTCTAAAAAGCAGCCCATAGTGATAAAGGTGAATGATACCAATACCAGCATCATTTCTGTTGAACAGCTTATGGAGCACGTCATTGCGAAGGGCAAAAAAGGGGTTTCAATCCAGCGCTACAAGGGCCTTGGCGAGATGAACCCCCACCAGCTCTGGGAGACAACGATGGACCCTGCAACAAGGACCATAAAGAAGGTAACCATTGAGGATGCAATGAAAGCGGATGAGATATTCACAATCCTGATGGGCGACAAAGTAGAGCCCAGGCGGGAGTTCATAGAGGCGCACGCAAAAGACGTGAGCGTGCTTGATATTTAGTTGAGATAAATAAAAATGGCATCAGAAATTCCAACTGGAGAGAAAGTAATACCCGTAAGAATAGAGGACGAGATGAAGCGCTCCTATATAGATTATGCCATGAGCGTAATCATTGGAAGGGCGCTACCTGACGTGCGTGACGGGCTGAAGCCTGTTCATCGGCGAATCCTATACGCGATGCAGGACATGGGTCTTGTTTCCACAAGACCTCACAAAAAATCCGCAAGAATCGTGGGCGAGGTTCTCGGCAAGTACCACCCCCACGGCGACACATCCGTTTACGACGCGCTTGTGCGAATGGTCCAGGACTTCTCTCTTCGGTACCCGCTCATAGACGGCCAGGGAAATTTCGGCTCTGTAGATGGAGACTCGGCCGCGGCCATGAGATATACCGAGGCAAGACTCCATAAGATATCAGACGAGCTTCTGGCAGATATCGACAAGGAGACCGTAGATTTTGTACCTAATTTCGATGAGTCCCTGGAGGAGCCCTCAGTTCTGCCTGCAAAGCTTCCAAACCTGCTTTTAAACGGCTCATCTGGCATTGCAGTTGGGATGGCTACGAACATCCCCCCGCACAACCTTGGCGAGGTTGTGGATGCAACGGTGATGCTAATCGACAATCCAGACGCAGAGCTCGTGGAACTTATGAAGGCAATCAAGGGCCCCGACTTCCCGACAGCCGGCTTTATTCTTGGACAAAAAGGAATACTTGACGCATATGAAACTGGAAGGGGGATAATAAGGATAAGGGCAAGAGCAACGATAGAAGAAGACGGCAAAAGGACAAAGATAATCGTCACGGAACTCCCGTTCCAGGTGAACAAGGCCAGGCTTATTGAGGCCATTGCGACTCTTGTAAGACACAAAAAGATGGAGGGGATACATGACCTGCGGGACGAGTCAGACCGCGACGGCATGCGCTTCGTCATCGAACTCAAGACAAATTCAGTCCCGGAAATCGTGTTGAACCAGCTCTACAAGCATACGCAGATGGAGACCACTTTTGGCGTAATAAACCTATCAATTGTAGACGGGGAGCCAAAGGTCCTGTCCTTAAAAGATACGATAAGCGAGTACATAAGACACAGGAAAGTTGTCGTCATAAGACGTGCGCAGTTTGACCTCAAAAAGGCAGAGGCAAGGGCCCACATCCTTGAGGGCCTGAGGACCGCACTCGATAACATAGACGCCGTCATAAAGTTAATCAAGGCATCAAAAAGCCCTGATAAGGCACAGGCCGGCCTGATGGCCACGTTTAAACTAACAGAAGTTCAGGCCAAGGCAATACTTGAAATGCGCCTGCAGCGCTTGACGGCGCTTGAGAGCGAAAAGATTGACACAGAGCTGGCAGAGCTCAAAAAGAATATAGAGTGGCTTAAAAAGGTTCTGGGAAGCGACGCCGAAATAATAAAGATAATCAAAGAAGAGCTCCTTGAGCTAAAACAAAAATACGCGGACGAACGCAGGACCGAGATAATAGAGTATGGGGGAGAAATAGGCATAGAGGACCTGATAGCAGAAGAAGACATGATGGTGACAATTACTGCAACCGGCTACATAAAGCGCCTCCCGGTCAGCGTCTATAGAAATCAGAGGCGCGGCGGCAAGGGCATCATCGGCATGGAAACAAAGGATGAGGATGCCATCTCCGATATATTTATTGCCTCCACGCATGACTATATGCTCTTCTTTTCCACCTTTGGCAAAGTATACTGGATAAAGGTCTATGAGATACCACAGGCAGGACGCTATTCGAAAGGGAAAGCGATTGTAAACCTTCTTCCGGTTGAAGAGGGAGAAAGGATAACTGCAAATATACCGGTAAAAGAGTTTGATGAAAAGCACTTTGTTTTCATGACCACAAAGAACGGGACCGTCAAAAAGACGCCCCTTAAGGCCTTCAGCAATCCACGCAAGGGAGGAATAAGGGCAATAACTCTGGCGAAGGGGAGCGAACTTGTCAAGGTCGAACTTACCCACGGCAGCGATGAAGTTATGCTTGCTTCAAGATACGGCAAGGCCATCCGCTTCAAAGAGGCGGACGTAAGGCAAATGGGCCGGACGGCAGCAGGCGTTAGAGGAATAAGACTTAGAGAAAAAGACGAAGTCATAGGAATGTCGGTCCTAAAAGAGGACGTAACCCTCCTTGCAGTAACAGAAAACGGCTTTGGAAAGCGCACAAGCCACGAGGACTATCCGCTTCACAAAAGGGGCGGCAAGGGCGTAATAAACATCATCCCAAGTGTTCGAAATGGTCCGGTCATAGGGATACTTGGAGTGACCGAAGAAAACGAACTCATGATGACAAGCGCGGAGGGTGTTGTTATACGGTCGCCTGTAAAGGGGATATCAGTCATTGGAAGGAACACCCAGGGCGTAACGCTTATGAAACTGGCAAAGGGAGACAAGGTGGCTGCAATAGCAAAGGTAATCATCGAAAACGACATCGAGAACGATTAATCTTCTGCTATCGCTCTTAGTTCTTCACTTGGACCAAGAACCACTATTGTGTCGTTTTCTTCCAGTCTTGAATCTGGAGGAGGGTTTGCGATGAGCTCGCCTTCGTGATGAATTGCCAGCACCGAGACATTCTTTGGAGAAAGTTTTAGACTTTTCGTGGTTGTCGAATAAACTACTTGTGGGAAGACCTATCTGCACCGCAGAATTTGTAATGCACACTTTCGCTCCCAAGGACAACTTGGCTCCTCTTACATATAGGTCATGTCCGCTTAAGGCGGCAGATTGTGCTAATCACTGCCTGAAATATTGGGTTCGTCAACTTACCTCTCCTTCGTCCGGTTTGCGGAACAAGCCCGTGACCCCGGCGATCTTCTCAGGTGACCCAAGGACAAAAAGCACATCGCCAGCATAAAACTGCATGTCTACTTCAGGATTGGAAAACATCCGCGAATCCCGGCGTACCGCCAATACGGTAACTCCATATTTCTTTCTCAGCTCGGTCTGGGCCAAGGATTTTCCAACCAACGGTGATTTTTCATCAATCCGCAAGGTACTGATTTCGACATCAGGGAGACGAAGTCCTAAATCGGAAAATGACGTAGACACCCTGGAAAGGCTTCGAAACATCTCGTAACCATCTGATCGCACTTCGCCAACGAGCTTCTCGATTTCATCTCTGGGTATAAGATATTTCGACAAAAAAGTCTGCTGCACATGGGGCCAGCGCCCTCAGCTTCATGACCAAATCTCCTTTGTACTAATATATAACTGCCGGATGCAAGAAAATTTTATATACGGATGGGAAGAATGACCACCATGGAATACGACCTTATTGTAATAGGTGGGGGCGGAGCAGGCGCAACAGGAGCCACAGAGGCAATTAAATACGCCGGAAAAGAGGTACTTCTTATAACCACAGAAGAGCATGTCGCCTACCCAAGATGCGATTTGCCGCACATGTTTTTTGCAGACGAATCAGAAATCGAGCACATCCTGACAGACAAAATCTATGACGCCCAGAGGAACCTTGTGCTTAAAAGAAAGACAGCGGTCAAATCCGTAGATTTTGACAAAAAGACACTGAAAACAGAAGGGCCGCACGGCATTGAGGAGTTTGGCTATAAATCTCTCTTGATTGCGACGGGCTCAAGGGTCTTCAGACCCCCTATCGAAGGCATAGAGAGCGAGGGCGTATTTTTCCTTAGAACGTTTGACCACCTGATGAAAATAAGGCCCCACATACAAAAGGCAAAAGAGGTCGTTGTAATCGGTGCCGGGGCAATAGGCGTTGAGCTGTGCGAGCTCACGACAAAACAGGGCCTAAAGGCCACACTCGTTGAGGCTCTGCCAAACGTGCTTCCAAGGGCCCTCGACCCTGACATGGCCAAAATCATTGAGGACA
>JAHJSX010000123.1 GCA_018830205.1 archaeon
GAACCCCCTGCATAATCCCCCTTGTTAGGGTCAAGGACGCAAAGCTTAGGCCAACAGACGTATATGCCGCAATAAAAGAAAAGTCAAAACACTCTTTCCTTTTGGAATCTGCAATTGTTGGCGAGAAGATTGCAAGGTACTCGTTTCTTGGAGGAAGTCCTGAAAAAATCATCAAAATAAAGGATGGCAAAATAGCTGTCAATGGAAACGAGTCAGAACTGAAAGGCAATCCGGCATCAGCCCTGCGGGATTTTATCGGCGATTACAATATCCACAAAGACCACCTTCCAAAATTCTTTGGCGGGCTCCTTGGCTACTTTGCCTATGACACCGTGAGGTACTTTGAGGACATAGGTGAAGACACAACAGATGACTTGGGCCACGACGATGCCGCATTCATGTTCGTAAAGGAGCTTGTCGTGTTCGACCACTGGAGAAGTGAGATGCTCCTGGTTTCGAATTTGATAATTGAGGACGAATCCAGAATCGACGAGGAATATGAAAATGCAGTGAAAAAAATAAATGAACTTGAGGAAATCACAGGTTCTGCTTCTTCCCTCACTCCTGCTTTAAGTGAAAAGAAAATCGAGATGGAAAGCAATTTCAAACCCGAGGAGTTCATGAAATGCGTCGAGCGCGCAAAGGAGTATATCTTCGCTGGCGATATTTTCCAGGTTGTCCTCTCACAGCGCTTTGAGTGTGAGACAAAAGCAGACCCCTTTGGCGTTTATCTAGCCTTAAAAGAGATTAACCCCTCTCCCTACATGTATTTCCTGGATTTTGACGGGCTCGAAATCGTGGGTTCAAGTCCCGAGATTCTGGTCAAGGCCGACGGCAGCAAAGTCGTGCTGCGGCCCATTGCAGGCACAAGGCCCCGCGGAGGCGACTCGGTGGAGGACGAGGCCCTGCAAAGAGAGATGCTGAACGACCCAAAAGAGCGCGCTGAGCACGTGATGCTTGTTGACCTTGGCAGAAATGACCTAGGAAGGGTTTCAAAATTCGGCTCCGTCGTCGTGGACGATTTCATGACGGTTGAGAAATACTCGCACGTCCAGCACATAGTGAGCAATGTTGTAGGGGAGCTCCAGGATGGGATAGACTCTATTGACGCCCTTGAGGCGAGCTTTCCAGCAGGCACGGTAAGCGGCGCGCCAAAGGTGAGGGCCATGCAGATTATAGAGGAGCTTGAACCAACAAAAAGAGGGGCCTACGCGGGCTCGGTCGGATATTTCGCCTTCAACAAGGACATGGACTTTGCTATTACCATAAGGACCATATTCATGCAAAACGGGAAGGCCTACATACAGGCCGGTGCAGGCATTGTGGCAGATTCGGTGCCTGAACGGGAATATGAGGAATGCATGAACAAAGGCAAGGGCATGATGAGGGCCATAGAACTGGCAGGTGATAAACATTGAAAGTCCTGATTATCGACAACATCGACTCGTTTGTCTACAACCTCTACCAGTACGTTGGTGAACATGGCGCGGATGTAATTGTAAAAAGGCACCAGATAACGCCAGTTGAAGTAAGGGAAATCGCGCCTGATAAAATCATTATAAGCCCCGGACCAGGAACCCCTGAGAACGCAGGCAACTCAATTGAAATTATAAAGGAATTTGGCAAGGAAATACCGATATTGGGTGTATGCTTGGGACACCAGGCAATAGGTGCAGCCTTCGGAGCAAAAGTGGACAGGGCCGGCGTCATTATGCACGGCAAGACAAGCGAGATTACGCATGATGGGAAAGCCATTTATAAAAATATAAAAAATCCTTTAGTAGCTACAAGATATCATTCGCTTGCAATAGAAAAGGAAGGTTTTCCAGGTGCGCTTGTTATCACCGCCACAAGCGAGAGCGACGGCATAATCATGGGCGTACGGCATAAAGAATATCCAATTGAGGGTGTACAATTTCACCCGGAGTCAATTCTTACAGGCGAGGGCAAAAAGATGATAAAGAATTTTTTGGAAGGTGATCCTCGTGAATAAAATTATCAGCAAGCTGGTCGAGGGAAATGATTTGACAGCTGATGAAGCGAAAGAGGCGATGAAGACTATAATGTCAGGGAATGCAACAGACGCTCAAATAGGAAGTTTCCTGACTGCACTTAGAATGAAAGGGGAGACCATTGATGAGATATCTGCATGTGCAGGCGTGATGAGGGAATTTGCAAGCAGTATAAACCCCAAGGTGGAAGGCACGCTCGTTGACACATGCGGAACAGGAGGGGACAAGATAAAGAC
>JAHJSX010000124.1 GCA_018830205.1 archaeon
AGGCCCGCAAGGCTTGTCCAAATCAGAGCTGCCGGATTCCCGCTGAAAGACCCTGTCAACTACCCGATAAGCGTGACAGACGAAAAGCTATTCGAGGTTTATGCAAAGGACCAGTGGATAGGTTCGACCGTATCAGTCGGCGAATATATTTTTGACCAGCGCATTATACCTGATTTTGCGTTTGAAGTCACAAAGGTCCTGCCGCTTGGGACCGTGACAATAGTCGAGGATACAATCGTAAGGCTCACGCGCCAAAAAGAAACCCCAAAACCCTCAAAATATAAGTTTGCAGATATAATTGGCCACACGGATGTAAAAAAGAAGTGCAAGGTCGTAACCAGGTACCTGAAAGACCCAGGCGAGTTTGGAGAATGGGCACCAAAGAACATCCTTTTCTATGGCCCGCCTGGCACAGGAAAGACCATGACTGCCCGGGCCCTTGCAGGCGAAACCGACGCAGCGCTTCACCTGATAAGAGCAACCGACCTGATAGGCGAATACGTCGGCGACGGCGCAAAGCGCATCCATGACCTATTCAGGGTCGCATCGGCATCTGCGCCTTCAGTGATATTCCTTGACGAACTTGATGCAGTGGGACTTGACCGGTCATACCAGGCAGTAAGGGGCGACGTAGCAGAGATAGTGAATGCACTTCTAAGCGAGCTTGAAGGTCTTCGAGAAAACATAGGCATAGTAACAATCGCAGCTACAAACAACCCCACAATGCTTGACGGCGCTCTTCGCAGCAGGTTTGAAGAGGAGATGGAATTCAAGCTTCCAGACAAAAAAGAAAGGCTTGATATTCTTAAAAGCTATTCAAAGAGGCTTCCAATGAAGGTCCGCGCAGACCTCAAGAGCTACGCTCAAAAGACAGAAGGATTCTCAGGGAGGGACCTGAAAGACAAGCTTTTGAAGGCGGCCCTTCACAAGTCAATTTTGGAGGACTGCGAAGTTATCACAGAGGAGCACCTGGAACGTGCATTCAAGGCAATCCCTCAAAAACCAAGACCGCCAAAAGAGATGTTTTCCTAAAACACAAGGTTGACATCTTCTTTCACGCAATCGAAGACAATGCTCGTGCGTATTTCATTTATGCCCCGTATCGCCCTGATTTTTGTTTCGATTATCTCTTTCAGGGAGTCTGTGTCCCGCGTTCTTATTTTTGCTGCAATGTCAAAGTTCCCCACCGTTGTGTAAACTTCCGTCACGTCTTCTATTTTTGCAAGCGCCTCTGCAATTTCAAAAGTCATTCCGGTCTCACATCGCACATTTGCGATTGCGACTGTGTTTTTTTCATAGGCCTTCTGGTCAACAAGTACGGTAAAGCCCTTTAGCACGCCGCCCTCAAGCTTTTTGATTCTCTTGTGAACTGCGACATCTGAAATATGTGCATGTCTTGCAATTTCCTTGTAGGACGTCCTTGAGTTCTTTTTCAAAGTTTCAATGATTTTTTCATCTGTTTCATCCATTTACAATTCACCTGGTTAACCTTTCTAACTGCAACAAAGGTTTGGAATACATATCTTCTAGACTGGTTCGATATTATAAATACTTTTCGTATTTTTAGTTAACAAACTCTATTAGAAATGTATTTATAGGGTAACATGCCGTAATATGTTAAGATTTTAATTGTAATATAGTTCGATAATCAAAGAGGTGAAATATCGTGGCAACATCAAGAATAGGTAACATGGTCGTTAAAACTTCAGGGGACGTTGAGCCCTTTGATCCAAATGTGATAACTAAAGAATGCGTAGAAGCAGGAATAGAGTTCTGGACATCTGCAGAGGTGGCTATGAACGTTCAAAACAGAATATATGATGGCATAAGTACAAAGGACCTCCATAAAACTGTACTGGAGGCCTTAATTAAAAAAGACCCGGAGGCAGCCAAAAGATACGAGCGCTTCCACAGCATGCACGTGCGGACCTCAAGGAACACAATAGAGGTCTTCGACAGGAAGAATATAACAGCATCCCTGCAACTTGAGACGGGCCTCCCAAAGGAGCTTTCAGAAAACGTGGCAAAGGAGACCGAAGAGGAGCTAAGAAAGTTGAGACTGGATTTTGTCTCAGGGCCACTGATAAGGGAGATAACAAACGTAAAGCTTCTCGAGCACAACTACG
>JAHJSX010000125.1 GCA_018830205.1 archaeon
CTGCGCCGAGGACGCCTGATTTTTTGTACTCCTGGATTATCTCGTCTGCACTCATCCCCCCTTTTATCTGCATCGGTGAGACCTTCTTCATTTGTTCACCTTCTTGAGTTCATTGAGCCGGGATTTGAGTCCTGCGATATTTGATGACGTTTCGTTGATCTCCTTGTCGATTTTTTCGCGCTCAATGTCAAAGTCCTGCTGGGAGATTTCTTCTCTATCCAGCGTTCTATGCAGCTTTTCCAACTCAC
Source organism: archaeon (assembly GCA_018830205.1). Classification (GTDB taxonomy): domain Archaea; phylum Hydrothermarchaeota; class Hydrothermarchaeia; order Hydrothermarchaeales; family Hydrothermarchaeaceae; genus JAHJSX01. The sequence continues at coordinate 249 of JAHJSX010000125.1, forward strand.
GCTCAAGCTCCTCTTTTTCTCGTCTTTTGTCGCGGATTTCGCCCGCAAGCTCTGTGCCATGCTTCACTGTGTCGAGCTTCTTGTCAAATCCTGTGAAGGTCTTGTGTTTCAGCTCATCTATTGCCCGAAAGTCCCTGACTGTGCTTTTTTTCGAAGCAGACGCCTTCCTGTATCCGCCTGAGCGCCGGTAGATGTCAAAGAGCACAACTACCCCAATAATACTGATGATGGCAACCCACTGCCCGGCTATCGGCCAAATGCCTCCTGCATCTTGCGGCATGTTAGTCGCGGGCATGAGCCCTGCTTCTGATTTCTCTTGAAGCTTCGAGTCAATCCCGGAAATCTTCTCCTTGAGGGAACTTTGAATCTCATAATTTGCAAGGTCTTTTGCCTCTATCGCTTTCCTTGATGCCCCCCTTGAAAGATTCCTGGAACTCTTTGCGTAGTAATAAGCCTCATGCGGGCTGTACTCTGCACTAAACGGATTTGATTTTACCTCTGCAAGCGTAAGGGCGCTTTTTGCTTCATCAAGCCTGGTGCTTGCAATTTCAAATAGGGTCAAAATAGGAGTTATATCAGACACCTGTCCCAGTGCATTTTCTATGCTTTTGTTTGCGCCACTTAGGTCAGATTCCCCGTCCTCTATGAACTCCCTTGCTGTTTGAATTTCAACTGCGCCGAGCTCATCGAATTTCGCATATTCAAGCCTTACCGGAATGCCGTCCCTGATGGTGGTTAAGTTCTCGATGTCTATCGGGGTCAAGTCGTATGTAAGGACTTCTTTTGAATCCTCAATGGTTTTTGCGGCAGGGGGCGCGACATTTCCAAACTGGAATCCGGTAGGGGCTTTGAACTTTACTGTGGCCCGGTCGGCAATCCATGTGTACTTCCCAATGGCCAGACCATCAATAGAATTTACTGTGTCTTCTGTAAAGAGCATATCCGACCTGTTGTACCTCAGTGTGACGGTCCTTTTCTCACCCCTCCAGAAAATGAGATTTATGTTTATGATGGTCGAATCCGAATACTCCACCGAATATTTCAAGTCATCTTCCGTGGCCCCGACTTCCACCTCGCGCGCATCCCCTCTTATAAAATAAATATTGTCTTTAAAGAGGTTTCCAGACGCAGAGCCCATGTACTCGAACACTATCACTTCTTCTGCCAAAAAATCATCTGTGCCGAGCGTATATGTGATGTTGTGGCAGGATACAAAGAGCCCCTCTTGAGCATGCACCTGCGGCAACGTCGCAAGTATTAAAAAAACCACAAACAGTCTCATGAAACAACACTGGAAACCCGGACTTAATATAAATTTCGAATGGACCTGTTAGCGTAAATTTTTATACTATTAACCGGAAAATCCTTGCGTTACACCCCCGGTGTAGCTCAATTTGGTAGAGCGTTGGACTGTAGATCCAATGGTTGCTGGTTCAAATCCGGTCGCCGGGACTGCAACTTTTTTGTCAAATTTCAAGATAGAGTGAAAGTGGTGTTAAGATACCTTGAAAATAATGAAAGTATACCATGAAAGCCATGCAGAAAATGAAAGTATAGTGTGAAAGTGATGCAACACAACAGGTTTTATCTACTCATTTTGCATCGATCGTTTACGTGCTTATCCAAGGAATATTTGTAACGGAATTTATCCCCGCATTTTGGGCATTTGTATGGTCTCTCTCCGGAATGGACCCTGACATGTCTTACGAGAGCGGACCGCCACGCAAACTCCCTGCCGCATTCTGGGTCTGGGCACTCGTACATCATTTCTTTTAAATGCTTCTTCCTGATGTGGGCATTGAGATAAGTTTTAAAATTGAACCCATCTCCACACTCCGGACATTTATTAGGTCTTTTGTCTTTGTGGATGTTCAAATGCTCTTTGAAATAAGTTTTATGGGCAAAACCCTCTCTGCACTCGGGGCAAACAAATTCTTTTTTTTCCGCATGTGTTTTAAGATGCGTCAGCATGTCATGCTTCTTGGAAAATGTGTACGCCTTTTTTTTACATCTTTTTTTATCAACATGTCTGTCCCTCATTGCCTTCTGGGTAAACCTTTCACCGCATTCCGTGCAGGCGTAAGGCCTAATACCGTTGTGGGCATCTGAATGGCGATCGAAGTTGTACTTGGTCTTGAACCCTTGATGATGGTCGAGATGGCAGCAGTAAGGCCTGTCGGTCCAAAAATGTTTAATGCACGAGTTGTTCTCCCGTAAGAACGGGTCTAGCTTCTTCCTATCATTCAGCAGGGTACGTGCTGCGCCCACTGCTAAGAATACTGTTTCAACGCTGGTGAAGAGGTCCCTCCTATCACCGTCAAATGCCTCCCTTACCACGGGGATTTTTGTCAGTGGATGGCCGCGATAAAAAGAATCGTCCGGGGACGATGACTCCCCCAACAGTTTTACTATTCTGAATACCTTGACGTGCTTTTCAGAGTGTTCCAGTAAACTTAATTCAGCCGCGGCAGCCATGAACGGGTCCCTGGCTGAAAGTCTGTGAACCGGCGCCTCCGTCAACTCGTAGCCACAGTTGAAGCAGGAGGTATAAGACGCATTCCATTTAACCCTTTTCGGGTCAATGTAGGACCCACATTTCGGGCACCTGTCAACTAGGAGGGTTTTATGCTTCGTGCAGGCTGTTACCGCACCTATTCTCCAAATCCTACGGTAAAAGGGTGTGGAGTCCTCCTTCAGGCATATCGGGCAGAGCCTGATCCCCTTATTCTTATAGTTGGGCCTCCCGGTAATCCCGTATGGGTATCCCCTCCTCTTGAACTGGTGGAGCAGCTTATCCCACTCGCCGAGCAGCATGGCTTCGATTTCCCCCTTCGGGACCCTCGTGTGCTCCACGAGCCTGGGAACAAGCCACTCGTAGGAATTGATATCGATATCCCTGTTGTACATCCGCAGGCCCGGCAACAACAGATTCGAGTCCAGGCATTTAGCCCTGGCAAGCCTGCAGACCCAGGAAGAGAGCAGTTCGCCTTCTATGGGCGTGGGATGGATTGTCCACTCGCCAGAAACCTCATACGAGGCGACGGCGCTTGGAAAACTCATTCCAATACTAACCTGTCCTCTATAAGTTTCTCGCCCTTCTTAATCTCCTTCAACGTGATTTTCTCTGTGCCCGACTCTATGGCAACGATTGCCGAGGCCCTTATTACGGCCGAGATGTCTGCCACCAAACCCTTGCTGAATCTTAGTATTTCAGTCATCGCGGCCTTGTTAGAGGCGAGGTTCGACTCTTTCTTCAACGGCAGCATTTTCTCGAAGCCTGCCATGAACTCACGGAAATCCTTGGTTATCCCCTTAAACGGCTTCAACTCCACTAGGGGGAATCTCCTGCTAACCTCTTCATTACGCGCGAGTAGTTCTTTGGCTTTCTTGGTCCCCATCAGTATGAAGGGTATCTTGCATTCGTTGGCCAGGTCTTTAAAGACGTTTAACATGAAATCCTGGGTCCGGTCGCCTCCAGAGCCCAAGACGTTGTGCACCTCGTCTATGAATACCAGCTGCGTCCCCGATTTATTCAATGTACTGACAACACGGTCCATCTTCTGCGACGTCGTGCCCTTGTCGGCCTGGTTCTCGTTTAGAACTAATAAGATCCTCTCGAAAAGGGCCGCCGGGCGAGAAGCTGCCGGCATCCTCACAATCACTATGGCCCACTCGATTA